>JAIOJV010000115.1 GCA_019911805.1 Gammaproteobacteria bacterium | reverse complement strand
GCTTTTACCCTCCTCTGGTCGCGGGGGAGGTCATGCAACCGCCGCTGCAAGCGGCATGTGGAGAGTAAACTCATGAGTACTGCATTTGAACTGACTGCCGAGTCGCGCAACGACATGGGTAAGGGTGCGAGCCGCCGCCTGCGTCGTGACGGCCGGGTGCCGGGTATCCTGTACGGAGGTGATGGCGAACCAAGGATGCTGTCCCTGCGACACAACGAGCTGCTGCGCCGTCTCGAGGATGAGGCTTTCTACTCGAGCATTCTGACCGTGAACGTCGATGGCAAGGCCGAGCAGGCCGTACTGCGCGATCTGCAACGCCACCCCGCCAAGCCGATGATCCTGCACGTTGACCTGCAACGCGTGAAGGTTGGCGAACTGCTACGCATGCACGTACCCCTGCACGTCGTTGGTGGCGATATCGCGCCCGGCGTGAAGACCGGTGGCGGCTTCGTTATCCATGCGATGAACGAAGTGGAAGTCGAGTGCCTGCCCAAGGATCTGCCAGAGGCCATCGCGGTCGACGTCTCCGCCATGCAGCTGGGTGAATCTCTGCATCTGTCCGATCTGATACTTCCGGACGGCGTCGTTCTCCCCGAACTGCACCGCGGTGAAGGTCACGACCTGCCGGTGGTGCACCTCGAGCCACCGCGCGTGGTCGAGGCCGAGGAGACGGCAGCGCCCGAGGTGCCGGAAGGCGACGAGCCACCTGCGTCCTGAGGTGGCTGCGCCGTGTCCACGGTGCGACTCGTGGTCGGATTGGGCAATCCCGGCGCGGACTACGAGCGGACCCGGCACAATGCCGGGTTCTGGTTCGTCGATGAACTGGCTCGCAGCGCCGGTTGTAGTCTGCGCGCCGAGGCACGCTTTCAGGCCGAGGTCGGCCGCTGCAGCCTGCACGGACAGGATTGCCGGCTACAGAAGCCGACCACCTTCATGAACCGCAGCGGCCAGGCGGTGGCCGCGCTGGCAAATTTCCTGCGCATTCCCCCATTGGAGATCCTGGTCGTGCATGACGATCTGGATCTGCCACCGGGTGTCGCGCGCTTGAAGAAGGGCGGCGGCCACGGCGGCCACAACGGTCTGCGCGATCTGGTCGCGCATCTGGGTACACGGGAGTTCCACCGCTTGCGCATCGGCATCGGCCACCCCGGCGACCACAGCCAGGTGGTCGACTACGTGCTGCACCGTCCGAGCCGCGAGGAGCAGGAGCTCATCGACGCGGCGATGGCGCGCGCGCTCGAGGTCATGCCACTCGTCGTCGCCGGTGAATTCGAGCGTGCAATGCATAAATTACACACTACGTAAAGAGGCAAGATACAAGATGCAAGGTACAAGTCGAAATCAGCAAACACCGCTGCGAAGCCGCGGTGACATGCGCCTTGTCTCTTGCCTCTTGTCTCTTGTATCTCGCATATGAGCATCCAATGCGGTATCGTCGGCCTCCCCAACGTGGGCAAGTCGACACTCTTCAATGCGCTCACCAAGGCCGGTATCCAGGCGGAGAACTATCCGTTCTGCACCATCGAGCCCAACGTCGGCGTGGTGCCTGTGCCCGATACGCGCATGGATCAACTCGCTGGCATCGTCAAGCCGCAGAGGACGCAGCCAGCGACGGTGGACTTCGTCGATATCGCCGGCCTGGTGGCAGGCGCCTCCAAGGGCGAAGGGCTCGGCAACAAGTTTCTCGCCAACATCCGCGAATGCGATGCCATCGCCCACGTGGTGCGCTGCTTCGAGGACGACAACGTCGTGCATGTCGCCGGCAAGATCGATCCGCTGTCGGACATCGAGGTCATCAACACCGAACTCGCCCTGGCCGATCTGGAGTCGGTGGAAAAGGCCGTCAACCGCCTGACCAAGGTCGCCAAGACCGGCGACAAGACGGCCAAGGCCGGTCTGGAATTGCTGGAGAAGGTACGTGTGCAGCTGGATACCGGCAAGCCGGTGCGCGCTTTGAATCTCGATGCCGAGGAGCAGGCACAGATCTACGACCTGCATCTGCTCACCATCAAGCCGACCATGTACATCGCCAACGTCGCCGAGGATGGCTTCGAGAACAATCCGCAGCTCGACGCCGTGCGTGCGTTCGCTACCGCGGAAGGCTCCGAGGTGGTGCCGGTGTGCGCCGCCATCGAGGCCGAGCTGGTCGAACTGGATGAGGAGGAGCGTACGGTCTTTCTGACCGAGATGGGCGTGGACGAGCCGGGTTTGAACCGGGTCATCCGCGCGGCCTACAGGCTGCTCGGCCTGCAGACCTATTTCACCGCCGGCGTCAAAGAGGTCCGTGCCTGGACCATCCGCGTCGGCGATACGGCACCCAAGGCGGCGGCCGTCATCCACACCGATTTCGAGAAGGGCTTTATCCGCGCCGAGGTCATCGGCTTCGCGGACTTCATCGCCTGCAAGGGCGAGCAGGGCGCCAAGGAGGCCGGCAAGATGCGTTTGGAGGGCAAGGATTACGTGGTGCGCGACGGCGACGTCATGCATTTCCGCTTCAATGTCTGAATTCAGGGCTGAGGCTCTAGGTTCTAGGTCCTAGGCAGGGGAGAAGGTTTTTCTTCGGCCGTAGTGCCTGGAACTCAGCCCCCAGGCAAAGGAAGAAGGTTTTCCCTCGGCCCTAGCACCTAGCACCTAGAACCTGGTCTAGACAGCCGCGACCCCAGCCCCTACAATTTCGCCTCTTCCCGGGCCCGCCACAGGGCCCATGCAACGAAATACGGCTACGTAGCTCAGTTGGTCAGAGCGCGGCACTCATAATGCTGAGGTCGGTGGTTCAAGTCCACCCGTAGCCACCATTTAACCCGGTGTTACCCCCTACTTCCCGCGCGCCCCGTCGCCAGTGATGAGCCGCAGATGATTGCGATAGCGACGTATTGCGCTGTGCCTGGCGTGCCATGATCCTGGCCGGCATCGTGCTCACCCTCGGCCTCCAGGTGGCCCGGGCAGATTGCCCGCCCGACCGCATTGATTCAATGCCCCTTTGTTGCCGCTTTTTGCGGGAAGACGACAATGCAGATCACGATGAACATGAGCAGTGCTGCAGTCGCTGAATAACGACTCAGAGCCAACCCGCCGGCACTGATGGGCTTGTCAAGAAAATCACCGACGACTGCACCTAGCGGTCTTGTAAGGACGAATGCCGCCCAGAACAGTAAGGTACGGGAGATGTTTGTCCATAAGTACACGGCGACAACCAGTGCCAGCAGTATACTGAACAGGATTGCCGCACCAATGTAGCCGAGCCCTGATGTATCAGCGGTCCAATCGCCAAGGGCAGTACCCAGAGTCTGGGAGAACATGATCGTCAGCCAATAAAACATCTCTGCTCGTGGCGAGTTGACGCTCGCAACTGAAATCGTTCCAAGGGATCGGTGCCACGTAAACAGAGAGGCCATGAGGAGAGTGAACAATAATAAGCTTCCGCCGGCATAGCCAATGCCCAGGGAGCGGTCGGCATAGTCGGCCAGGGTCGTGCCGACGGTCGTTGAGGCAATGATGGTTGCCCAGTAGATGAATGGATGAAACCGCTTTACCTGGATCTGGAAGATGACAGCACCGATAAATACAGTGGCAAAAATCGCGGTACCGACCAAATAACCCAGATTCATCGACATCGATACTGCATCCCCACCGGTTTCCCCAAGTGTGGTGGCCGCAATTTTTATGATCCAGAAGATGAGTGTAACCTCTGGAACCTTGCTCGACGGGTGTTCATTCAAGGTATTCAGCGCGTCATCCTTTCATTAGGTGTAACCATAAGACAGCGAAGCACCGGCAGCGCAGTAGATAAATGGAACAGGCTGTAATCTGAGGGGATTTTGGCTTGTAGCCTTACTCAGCGCAGAGGCACAGAGAAAATCCTGAGAGGATTCAACACTGGAAATCCCTGTGTTTCCACGCTCCTGCGTTGAAAACATATAAATCAGAGCCTCTCCAACCAACTGTCCGCAGTCAGGTCCAAGGCGCAGGGTGTCACTCGCTATGTATAGTTCAGCGGGCAGCACGGTCAATGTCTCGATTTTGTGCAATACGATCTGCTTTCCGTCGGGTTGTATAGCAGGGAACTCATCGACGTACCTCGTGCAGAATCAAGTCGGCGAGTTCCTGGTAATCACCACCGAAGTGATGACCGCCGGGCATCTTCTTTGACGTGACGTGTGCCGGGTCGAGATCCGGACACAGGGGTGCAGACTCGTCCTGCCCGTAAATGCAGAGCACCTTGTAGCCGGCAAGCCTTTCGACCTCCGGTTTTACCTGGTGTGAGGCCTGTTGCCTGCTGCCCGGCAGCCAGTCGGTGACATGGAATTCGAAATCCACGCGACGCTCGGCACCCAGCAGCACGACCAGTGCGACCCGCTCGCGCAGGTCCGCCGGCAGGCGGTTCACCATGAACGGCAGCACGTCGGCGCCGCGTGAATAGCCGATGAGTAGCACCCTGTCCATGCGCCAGGTTTCAAGGTAATGGTGCAGGATGTCCGCCAGGTCATGTCCCATCCCCTCTGCCGTGCGCCGGGTCCAGAAGTAGTGCAGGGAATCGAGGCCGACACTGGGGATCCCGTCAGTGGCCAGGCCCTTGGCCAGTGATTTGTCGATACCGGCCCAGCCGCCATCCCCGGACACGATCACGGCGAAGGTTTTATCCGGCTGAGCGACTGGGATTTCGATCAACGGCAGGTTACCCAGTTCGGTGGGTCTTGGCGGGGCCGGCGGCGAAGTCCCGCTGGTCAGCTGGCTGAAACTGTGTTTGAACTGTGGCATCCAGTGGCGCTGCATCGAAAAGCCATGACCGACGCCTGGCAGGCTGACGAGGTGGGCCTGGCCGGTCTGTGCGACGAATTGCGCGGTGGTGGTGGGTGCACACACCTGGTCCATATCGCCTTGGAAGGCGATCCAGGGGGTTTGCAAGTCCGGTGCGGGCAGGAAGGAATAGCCTTTGCCGCGCGGGCCGGTCGTGAATTTCAGGCCGCTGCCCCGGCAGAGCGGTTTTGACACAGGCAGGTCAGGACAGAAGCCGAGACTCATGCCGCCGCGGAAGGTGTTCGGAGGCGCCTGCGCCAGCGTGGCATAGACGA
This sequence comes from Gammaproteobacteria bacterium, assembly GCA_019911805.1. Taxonomy (NCBI): domain Bacteria; kingdom Pseudomonadati; phylum Pseudomonadota; class Gammaproteobacteria; species Gammaproteobacteria bacterium. The sequence continues at coordinate 17,742 of JAIOJV010000115.1, read as the reverse complement.
GCGTGGCGCCCGACGAATATCCCACGAGCACTGGTGCGATGTAATCCGCCAGGCCGTAGTGCTTTTGCAGGAACTGGCTCAGGCTCTCGAAATCTGCCGCTGGATAGCTGCAGGCCTCCCGGGTGGACTGCAGGTGTTTCAGGTAGGTCGTGATATCGATGCCCGCGACCAAAGCATCGAGTCCGGTCAGCGCGCGCGCCATATCGATCACGCCCAGGTTCCAGCCGCCATCTCCGGAGACGAACAGTACGACGTGTTTTGGTTGCGCCGTGGCCCGATAGATGTGGACGTCGCCGAAATACCCGAACCGGAGTGTCTCCTCCTGTGGCTCACTTGACTGAGCATGCCCCATCCTGCTGGCAGCCAGCATGGCAATGAGAAGCAGGCAGCAATAGTAGACGGCTTTCATGGTATCCGGGATTCCCGGACGGGTTTGGACACTCGTGGTCAATCGACCGTCACGGTCGGCCTGGTACCGGGTAGCAGTGTGTGCTGGCCCCAGCGTTTACATGGAAACCATATGGGGCGTGCCCCCGACGTCTGCCTCTCCCGCGTGGCCGACTGTGCCGTCGCCAGGTTCTTTCCCCGCGCTCATCTGCATGGTGATCGCGGCCTCAGGCCGGACCATCGCCAGAGTGACGTCGCCGGTAGCGGAGATGCACCAGCCAGAGCACGCTGGCTACCGCGATGATACTGCCGAACACCCCAAGCTCATAACGCTGAATATCATCGATGACCGCCGTGACGGCATACCCGAAAGAGGAGCCGGCCAGTCCGACCGCGGTTGCCCAGATTGCTGCACTGATGGCATTGAGGAGGGTGTAGCGGAGCCAGGAGATGTCACTCATGCCGATGGCGAACGGGGTGACGGTACGCAATCCATAGAGAAAGCGAAAACTGAGGATGAGCAGGTTCTGGTGGCGTTCCAGTCTGCGCAATATCCGTTCGGTTCCTGTCTGCCAGGCCGGGCGCCTGGCCAGCAGGGTCTTGCCATGGCGCCGACCGAGGAAAAAGTACAACTGGTCACTGGTGACCGTCCCGACGAAACCACAGGCGATCACCCAGTGCAGCGACAGGTAACCCAGGTGTGCGGCCACACCGCCCAGTACCAGGATGGTTTCACCTTCGAGGAAGGTGCCGACCAGGAGAGCCGGATACCCATAGGCTGTAAGCCATGTCTCAAGCATGGTCACCAGCTTACAGCATGGTATCGATTCTTGAATACTGCCAGTGTCGGCGATCCATGGAGCCCGGGAAGTTCAAGCCCATCACGGTTCCGGGCCACATCCGCCGGTGGCACCAAACCGGGCGCGACAGGATGTCACTGCCCGGATCTCCAGCCAGAAATGGCTAGCGACACCAGCGGTTGTGGGCCAGTGAAGACGGGCTGAGCCTTCCCTTTCGACGAATGGATTCCAGCGCTAGGCCTTTCTCTTCTTCTTCGGTTTGGCAAGCTTCCGGTCCGCGGCGGTAAGTCCCTTCACATAGACCTTGAGCTTCTTCTGGCTTTCCTTGAGGCCGGACAGTTCCTGCAGAACCGTGCGTCGGGCAGATGTCGATTTCAGTAAGGCCTTATTGGTCGCGGCCAGTTCGGATGTGGCGGTTTTAACGGCTTTGCGGGTAGCGGCGGTCGAATCTTTCTTATTGGCGGCCATAGCGCGTTTCTTCTTGCCCATCTGTGCCACCCGCCGTTTTTTCAGACGACGTGCTTCGGTCATCAGTTTTTTGGATTCACTGGATCGAGCGGTTACCGCCGCATTGGCTTTCTGGAGTGCAGATTCCAGATTGGAGACTGCGGACTCGATCGTGTTGGCGATGACAGCGCTTTTCGTGGGCAAAGCCTTTTTTCTTACAGCCATGGTTTTCTCCACATGGATTGAGGAAAGGCTAGTCTATCAGCAACATGCCGCGATATGGAATGGTGAGCTCAACTCAGTCGCCGCACGAGCTATGGCAGTATGGTTGTAACCGTGCCCGGTAGCCCGTGCGGCAAGGCGCTGTAGCGACTACAGGCATTGCAATAAGCGTCCATACGGGCTGCCTCGCGGTCACCTGCCATCAGGTTGAATGGTGCCACTGTGATCAAGAATGTCATTTCGTTACAAAGATGAACCAGCCCATTCCGGTTGTTGGAAAAACCAGTACGCACCATGGTTGGCGAGCGTCACAACAGCAATGCTCAAGCAGGCCCTCGATCCGTTCCAGACGTTGGGATATCCACCTGAAGATGGGTGCGAGAACATCTCTTACATTTGCATCCATCCGACGGCATCGGCGAGAGCGCAAGCTGGCAGGTACGCCGGTGCGCGTGACGGCACCTTCGTGTTTATCCGATTACGGCCTTGAGAGAGGAAAAAATCACGGCTGCCTGGCGGCATCGTGCATAGCGCGCGTGACATCGACGCGCAGCAGCAGCGCGGCGCCGGCTACGAACAGCACCAGTACCGACAGGATGCCGATGCGCGGACTGCCGCTCAGCACGCCGACCCAGCCCATCAGTGCCGGTCCGAGCACGGCGGCAAACTTGCCCAGCATATTGTAGAAACCGAAAAACTCCGCACTGCGACCCGGCGGGATCAGTCGCGCGTACAGTGAACGGCTGAGTGATTGCACACCACCTTGCACCAGACCGATAACCACGGCCAGCAGATAGAACTCCCAGACGGCGGACATGAAGGCACCCCAGGCCGTGACTACCACGTATACGGCCAGTGCCGTGAGGATACCGGCACGCGCACCGATGCGATCACCCAGACGGCCGAAGGCGATGGCAGCGGGGAAGCCGACGAACTGCGTGATGAGCAGCGCGACGATCAGGCTGTTGGAGGGGAAACCCAGTGACAGCCCATAGTCGACCGCCATGCGCACGATGGTGTCGACACCGTCGATGTAGAGCCAGTAGGCCAGAAGAAAGAGAAACGTATGCGGCAGCCGGCCGATCTCGCGCAGGGTGCGGCGCAACTGGGCAAGGCCGCGGGTGATGGCGACACGGGCACGCACGGCCTCGGCCGCACGTGCTTCGGGCACCAGCAGGAACAGGGGTACGGAGAATACGGCCCACCACAGCGCTACGCTGAGGAAGCTGACACGCACCGCCGTCGCCTTGTCGGGCAGCCCGAACCAGTCGGGGTACAGCACCATCAATACATTGAAGGCGAACAACAGGCCGCCACCGAGGTAGCCGAGTGCAAAGCCCAGCGCCGACACCCGGTCCAGCTGCGCGGGTCGGGCGACACTGAGCAGCAGTGCGTCATAAAAGAGATTGCCGCCCGAAAATCCGAGTATCGCCAGTCCGTAGCACAGCGCGGCGAGCTGCCAGTCGCCCGCGGCGACGAAGTGCAGCGCGCCGGTCATGACCACGCCGAGCGCGGCGAACAGCAGCAGAAAGCCTTTACGACGGTCGAGGTGGTCGGCGATCGCGCCCAGCAGCGGCGCGCACAGCACGACGACGAGGCTGGCCATCGAGTTCGCCAGGCCGAGCCGGAAGGTGCTGACGGTATCGGCCACGCCGCTATTCCAGTACTCCTTGAAGAACAGCGGAAAAAATCCGGCCATCACGGTGGTGGCGAAGGCTGAGTTGGCCCAATCGTAGAACGCCCAGGCATAGACGGTGCGGCGGCTGGCTTCGGTGGTGACGTGCATGGGTGCGGTGGGCAGTCAGGAGTGAGGCGTTAGGCGTGAGGCGTGAAAAAGCTCTTATGGCCACGGAAGCACACGGAAACACACGGAAGAACACGGAAAATTATGAATGTAAAAGCCCAGGTAGTAATCGTGCAGCTGGCTTGCTGTGTGGGATTTTGCAATAGCCCTTTTCCGTGTATTTCCGTGTGCTTCCGTGGCTAAAAAGGGTTTGTCTTTTACGCCTAACGCCTAACGCCTAACGCCTAACGCTAACGCCTCACGCCTCACCCCCCTCAAAGACGCTGAAAGAATGCCTCCTCTTCCGGGGTGAGCGTGGGCTTGGGTGGCTCGCGGTCCAGCGGTTTGAGCTCGGCCGGTTGCGGGCGCGCAGCGGTGGCCGGTGGGAACTCGCACGGCTCGGTGAGGATGCCGATTTCGCCGTTGACCTCGAGGAAGCGCATCTGCTGCCACTCCAGGTCGCCCTTGCGGCACAGTTCGACGGCACCGGTGGGCAGTGTGGGTGTGAGGATCAGCAGGGTGCAGTCGGTGGCCAGATTACTGATCAGGCCGGCCTGGCGCAGCCAGGGGAGCAGGGCGCGTATCTCGCGCCGTGCCGCAAGGCCGTCGAGCAGCGCGGCACCGGCATCGATGGCGGAAAAGCTCACCACCCACAGGCGGTGGTCGGCACCGACGGCCATCAGGGTGTCGTCCGGCAGGCCACCGGCCGATGGCAGCGCCTGGGCCTCGGCGCCGATCAGGTGTGGCAGGGAATCCAGGATCAGTTGCCGCAACCGGGTGGCGTCGGGCGGTGCGGCGGTGCGGATTCGCAGGCTCATGCGCGTGCCTCCGTGCTGGTCATCAGTCTGCGTTGAGTATGGACCACGTGGGCGGCGTGGGCGAGGGCCGCGGCGAAATGCGGTCCGGGTGCGGGCAGGGCGCCGAGATCGACCAGCGGCAGACCGAGAAAACGCAGGGCACCGACGGCCAGGTGGTGATGACAGCGGCGCGCAGCGGCGAGGTCACTCCCGGCGCGGAACAGCACCCCGATGGTGTGACAGCCGCGGCCGGCGAGCCCCTTGATCAGGGTATAGGCCGTGTGGACGGCAGTGAGCGTCGGGTCGACGAGCAGCAGCACGAAGGTCGGGTCGATCAGGGCGTCGGGATGCGCGCAGATCCATACCGACCAGGTCGTACCGGCACCCTCGCCCGGCAGGTTCAGTTGCCGCGCCAGGGCACGGACCACGTAGTCAGGGTCCTGGGCCTCGGGGGTGTCCGGCTGGGTCGCCAGCAATACCGGCAGTTCCATACACACGGTTTCCAGTCAGTTACGACCACGGCTGTGCCGCGATCGGAGCATGGGCCGTGTCCGGACCGCGCGGTCGAGAGCCGCCTGCCGTCTGCCGCAGGGGCGGGTGGATTACCGGACGGATCCGCGCGGGGGTTGGCCCTGGGTCCATCATACGCGGCCACGTCGGTTGTCCGCCACCGGCGGGCAGCGGCGGTGATGGGATTTGAGATCCCCGCCACCCGAATCCAGTACCCGCCTAGCGGGGCACCAGCCGCGGCAGGACCGGGGTGACAAGCCCGGTCTGGCTGCTGAAATAGGCCGTCAGATCGGCGATGTCGGTGCCGCTCAGGGGCGCGGCAAAGGCTGCCATGATGGGATTCTTGCGGGCGCCGGACTGGTAGTCCAGCAGGGCGCGTTCGAGATAGCTGGCGTGCTGTCCCGCGAGACGCGGATATTGTGGATCGGTGCTGTTGCCATCGGCACCGTGGCAGGCGGTGCAGGTGGCAGACTTCTGCTTCCCGGCAGCGGCGTCGCCGGCCGCATGGGCAAGATTCGATACGCCGATGAGGGCAAGGCCAAGGACGATGAGTGCGGATGTTTTCATGTCACGTACCTGTAGAGGAGGGATGGATGCGCTGGGCAGCTCTCCCGCCGGCGCAGTAGATCAGTCTCAAGTCCGACAGGCTCTAGTCCTTGGCAGCCTCGAAGTAAGCCGCAATGTCTTCTATGTCCTGCTCGCTCAGGCTGGCTGCCTGGGCGTGCATGGTGGTATGGCTGCGCTGGCCGTTCTTGTATTCGGTAAGTGCAGTGACCAGATATTGCGCATGCTGTCCGCCCAGCTTGGGCACGTGATAGGTGGGATAGACGTTGGTATAGCTCGGAACGCCGTGACACCCCATGCAGGCGAAGGCCTTGGCGTGTCCCGCCGCGGCGTCCCCGGCGGCGCTTACCGAGGCCGTCGACAGTGCGCCCAGACACAGTGCCAGTATTTTAAAATCCATCAGTTTCCTCATGGCCCTCACTCTCCGGTTGTCGTTGATCGGGTAGACGCATCCAGACCGGAAATTGCGGGCACGGGACTGCGGACAACGGCCTTCCGGCGCGGCCCACGCGGCGCTCTCGACGGCGCGGACGGGGCTGACCGCAGTATAGCCTCGTATAACCCCGCCGGCTGCCGCAGTCATCCGAGCCGGCAGGAAAGCTCAGGATAAAGAGGGTTTTGTCGCGGCTGTGCCGTGGCTACCAACTGATATAGGAGAAGCCCTGCTCCTGCAGGATCATCAGGTCGTCGGCGCCGATCTCGACGACCGTCGCGTAGTCTTCCAGATCGTCTTCGGTCCAGCCCAGTGACTTCATGGTGTTGCCACAGGCGTGAAACTCCACCCCGTACATGGCCAGGCTTTCGGCGCGCTGTCGCGAGAGCTTGCTCATCGGGCGTTCCGGGCGCTTGCCGACCAGATGCAGGCCCGGACCGATCAATGTGATCACGATACGCACATCGTCGCTGTACTTGCGCAGCAGTTCGCCGGCCGAGAACAGGATGGCGTCGACGTAGGCCTGATCGGCCTTGTTCAGCTGGTAGACGACTTTGTGCGCGGCCTCGCCGAGCAGCGAGCGGTCCACGGCCTGGGCGCGCGCGATGCCGAACAGTCCGAGCGCACCCGCCCCGGCGAGCAGACGCGGGAGCAGGCGGGTGAGTAGACGGCGGCGCGACAGATCAGGATTCGACATGGGCAATTCCTCCGCAGCGGGGGTGGTGATGTCCGGTATCGCCACACCCCCTGTCCGGGCGCGGGCACGGGATGTTCCAGAATGAAACGGTATCCGGTACCGGTCGATTAGGTAGACCGCCTGCAGGCAGATTCATTCCCTGCGACGAAGCGGCGGTCTACGGGATCATCATAACCCGTAGCGGGACGAGACGGAGAGTTTGACCTGTATCCGTGGTAGCCCCGGGATGCTTTGCCAGCAATCGTCGCTCTTTGCTAAGGTACGATCATCCCCCGGCGGCAGGCCGTGCCATGACCAACGATCCTTCTCCTCCCTGCACCATGGTGCACGCCGTGTTGGTGGTCGTGCTGCTACCGGTCTGGTTGTGGATGGCAGGCGTGGTGGCGGCGAGTGAGCCAGTCGCGTCCCCATCCGCTGAATCACCCATTCAGCTGCAGGACGAATTCGATCCTGAATTCGATTTCCCGCAGTTTGACGATCAACCTCTGGTCGAGCCACTCACTCATCCCGACTGGTTCAAGCTCAGTTTCCTCGACCTGGCTGATGATCTGCGCGAGGCGGTGGCGGGCGGCAAGCGCGGTCTGGTGATCTACTTCGGTCAGAAGTACTGCGCCTACTGCAAGGCGCTGCTGCAGACCAATTTCGGCAAGGCCGACATCGAGGCCTATACGCGTCACTATTTCGATGTCGTCGGCGTCGACATCCAGAGCGATGCCACCGTCACCGACTTCGATGGCGCCGAGGGTAACGAGCGCTGGTTCGCACTGCGTCACGGCGTGAACTTCACCCCGACGCTGTTGTTCTACGACGCCGAGGGTGCCGTGGCCCTGCGACTGTCCGGCTACTATCCGCCCTATCAGTTCCGGGCCGCGCTGGAATACGTCGCCGATGGCCACTATCGGAACGAGACCTTCCGCCAGTATCTGGCACGCGCCGACGTACCGTTGGTCTTCGAGGCGGGCAGCCTGAACTACGCTGATTTCTTCCTGCCGCCACCCTATGCGTTGTCGCGCGCCCACCATCCTGGCGAACGGCCGCTGATCGTATTCTTCGAACAGCCGGATTGTCATGCCTGCGACATCCTGCACACCGGCCCGCTCGCCGAGCCGGAGATTCTGCAGCAGCTGAAGGGATTCGAGACGGTACAGCTGAATCTGTGGGGGCACCGTCCGGTAATCACACCAGACGGCAAACGCCTGACCGAAGGCCAATGGGCCGATCAACTCGGGTTGTTCTACGCCCCGACACTGCTGTTCTTCGATCGTAACGGTCGTGAGATTCTGCGTCTGGACTCAGTCGCCAAGTTCTATCGTCTGCACAACGTGCTCGAGTATGTGCTGAGCGGCGCCTACCGCGACTACCCCACCCTGCAACGCTGGCGCGACGCGCAGGGTGCGGCGGGGCGGTGATGGGGGTAAACCCATATGGCTATCGCTACGGAAGGTTGAAAGCGGTTCGCGGTCCGGAAGTTGGTGCGGTACGGCGCGATGGTAGAATACGCGGATGCCGCAACCGCCGTCTCTGGACGAACTGAATACCACGCTCGATGCTGTCATGTCTGCCGACCGGGTGGCGCTGCGCGCGCGGCTGGCCGGCCTGCGTCGGCGGGTGCGGCAGGGGCAGTCTGTCGATCGCGGTCTGGCGGCGCTGACGGCGGATATCGATACGGCCCACCGGCGCCGCGCGCGGCGTATCGAATACCTGCCCCGGCCTGAATACCTGCTCGATCTGCCGGTGGTCACGCGTCGCGAGGACATCAAGGCGACCCTCGCCCGGCACCAGGTCGTGATCGTCTGTGGCGAGACCGGCTCGGGCAAGACCACGCAGCTGCCCAAGATCTGCCTGGAACTCGGCCGTGGTGTGGACGGCCTGATCGGACATACGCAGCCACGCCGTATTGCCGCCCGCAGCCTCGCAGCGCGTATCGCCGAGGAACTGCACTCGGCCATCGGCCAGGCAGTCGGTTTCAAGGTACGCTTCTCGGATCACGTCGGTCCGGATACGTACATCAAGGTGATGACCGACGGTATCCTGCTCGCCGAGACGCAGGGCGATCCCGATCTGCTCGCCTACGACACCCTGATCATCGACGAGGCGCACGAACGTTCGCTGAACGTCGATTTCCTGCTGGGCTACCTGCGGCGGCTGCTGCCGCGCCGGCCGGACCTCAAGATCATCATCACCTCGGCGACCATCGACCCGCAACGCTTCTCGCGGCACTTCGACGCTGCCCCCGTCATCGAGGTGTCAGGACGCACCTGGCCGGTCGAGATCCGCTACCGCCCACTGCTGGCCGAGGGTGAGGATGCGCAGGACCGTGACCGTGGCCAGGGGTTGCTCGCGGCCGTCGACGAACTCGTGCGCGAAGGCCCGGGTGACCTGCTGGTGTTCCTGCCCGGCGAGCGCGAGATCCGCGAGGCCGCCGAACTGTTGCGCAAGCACCATCTGCCGCAGACCGAGGTGCTGCCACTGTTCGGGCGTCTGTCCGCTGCGCAGCAGGCCGAGGTCTTCAAGGCACATTCCGGCCGGCGCATCGTGCTCGCCACCAACGTCGCCGAAACCTCGCTGACCGTGCCCGGCATCCGCTACGTCATCGACACGGGGCTGGTGCGTATCAGCCGGTACAGCTATCGCACCAAGGTGCAGCGCCTGCCCATCGAGCCGGTCAGCCAGGCGTCCGCCAATCAGCGCGCCGGCCGCTGCGGACGCCTGGGGCCCGGCGTGTGCATCCGTCTCTACAGCGAGGAGGATTTCAATGCGCGGCCCGCGTACACCGAGCCGGAGATCCTGCGCACCAATCTCGCCACCGTGATCCTGCAGATGCTCGCCTTGAAGCTCAGTTACACTCCTGATGACATCGGGGATTTCCCCTTCATCGACCCACCCGATGCGCGTTACATCCGCGACGGCTTCAAGCTGCTGCACGAACTCGGCGCGGTGGACGAGTCCGACCGGCTCACCGAAGCCGGCCGCCAGCTCGCGCGCCTGCCGGTGGATGTGCGGATCGGGCGCATATTGCTCGCCGGGCGCGATGAACACTGCCTGCGCGAGGCGCTGATCATCGCTGCCGCGCTGAACGTGCCCGATCCGCGCGAACGGCCGCTGGACAGGCAGCAGGCCGCCGATGAGAAGCACCAGCAGTTCGCCGCTGAACAGTCGGATTTCCTGAGTTTTGTAATGCTCTGGGATTTCTACCATGAACAGGCGCGGCACCTGTCTCAGGCTAAGCTGCGCAAGCTCTGCCAGACGAATTTCATCTCCTATGTACGCATGCGCGAATGGCACGACATTTACGCGCAACTGCACGGGCAGGTGGCACAGATGGGTATGCGTCTCAACGAGGTCGATGCTGGCTATGAACCGATCCATCGGGCACTGCTGACCGGGCTGCTCGGTAATATCGCGTTCAAGACCGATAGCCACGAGTACACCGGTGCACGCGGCATCACACTCCATATCTTCCCCGGCTCGACACTGTTCAAGAAACAGCCCAAGTGGCTCGTCGCCGCCGAGCTGGTCGAGACCACGCGCCGCTACGCCCGGACGGTGGCGCGCATCGAGCCGGAGTGGGTGGAGCGTCTGGCCGGCCATCTGCTTAAGCGCAGCTATTCCGATCCGCACTGGGAGAAGAAGCGCGGCCATGTGGTCGCCAGCGAGCGCACCACGCTCTACGGTCTGGTGCTCACGCCCGGCCGCCGGATCGACTACGGGCGCGTCGATCCCATCGAGGCACGGGAGCTGTTCATCCGCCAGGCGCTGGTGCCGGGTGAACTGAACAGCAAGGCCGCATTTCTCGCCCACAACGACGCGCTCATCAAGGAGGTTCTGGAGCTGGAGGACAAATCGCGCCGCCGCGACGTTCTGGTCGATGAGACGCTGCTGCAGCACTTCTTCGATCCGCGCCTGCCGCAGCATGTCTGCAGCGGCCCACAGTTCGAACGCTGGTACAAGAAGGCCACGGACACCGAGCGTGACGCCCTCAAACTCACGCGCGAGGATCTGATGCAGCACGAGGCGGCCGCCATCACCACCGCGGATTTCCCGCCGCAGATCGAGGCCAACGGCCTGCGCCTGGCACTGGACTATCATTTCGAGCCCGGTCACGTCGACGACGGTGTGACGGTGCAGGTGCCGGCCGCCGCCCTCAATCAGCTCGATGTGCGCCAGTTCGAGTGGCTGGTGCCGGGATTGTTGGAAGAAAAGCTCGTCGCGCTGATCAAATCACTGCCCAAGTCGCTGCGCCGGCAGTGCGTGCCCGCGCCGGATTTCGCACGCGCGGCGCGTCCGGGGCTGGCGGTGGGACGGGGTGGTCTGATCGACCAGTTTGCCGCCGAGCTCGAGCGCATGACCGGCGTCGAAGTGCCACCCGATGCCTGGCAGCCCGACACATTGCCGCCGCATCTATCCATGAACTTCCACATCGTCGCTGCCAACGGCAGGCTGCTGGCGCGCGGTCGCGATCTGCTCGCCCTGAAGGGCGAGGTCGGCGCGCAGGCCGTCGCGACCTTCGAGCGTCTGCCGACCGCGCAGTACGAACGGGAGGACCTGACCGATTGGGATGTCGGTGAGCTGCCGGAGTTCATCGAGATCAAACAGCAGAGCCTGACGCTGCGCGGCTATCCCGCACTGATCGCGGACGGGGACCGGGTCCATCTGCGCCTGCTGGATGCGCCCGACAAGGCGCGCGCCGCGCACCGTGCCGGTGTGCTCGGGCTGTTCCGGCTGCGGGCCGCGAAAGCGGTGCGTTACCTGGAGAAGAACCTGCCGGGCATCCAACAGATGTGTCTGCATTATGCCGCTGCCGGCCCCTGCGAACGGCTCAAGGGCGAGCTCGTCCAGCGCAGCATCGAACTCGCACTGTATGCCGACGACCCGACCGTGCCGCGGGATCGTGCAGGCTTCGATGCCGCCGTCGTGCGTGCCGAGGCGGCTCTGGTGGCCGTCGGCAACCGTGTCTGCAAGGCCGTCGGCGCCGCACTCGCCGAATACCACGCCATCCAGAAACGTATCAAGGGCACGATCCCACCCGCCTGGCTCGCGGCCTGCAACGACATCCGCGATCAGCTCGATCATCTCATCTACACGGGCTTCGTGCTCGCTACGCCGCTCGCGCGTCTCGAGCACCTGCCGCGGTATCTCAAGGCCATCAGCAAACGCCTCGACCGCCTGCAGCAGAATCCCGGCAGGGACCGTCCACTGGCCCTGCAGGTCGAGCCCCACTGGCAACGCTGCAAGCAGCAACTGGAAGCCGCGCGCAAACGTGGTGAGCTGCCGGAAACCCTGCAGCACTACCGCTGGCTGATCGAGGAGTTCCGCGTCTCGCTGTTCGCCCAGGAACTCGGCACCGCGGAGAAGGTGTCGGCGCGGCGCTTGGAGGAGGTGGGAAGGTGATCGCCCGGGCCGGTACTGTCCTGATGTTGCTGCTGGGGATGGTCGGCTGTGCCACCCCGTCGCTGCAGTCCCACGGGGGGCATTCGCTGCCCCCGCGTCTGGAGGCCGGTCGCGTGCTTGCTGCGGACGGCGCAACGCTGCCGCTGCGCGTCTGGCGGCCACCAGGCCCACCCCACGCGGTGGTCCTGGCCCTGCATGGCTTCAACGACTACAGCCAGGCCTTCGCCGGGGTGGGGCCCTTTCTCGCCGCCCGGGGCATCGCCACCTATGCCTATGATCAACGCGGCTTCGGTGCCACCGCCCAGCGCGGTATCTGGCCCGGTACGGACGTGCTCGTGGACGATGCCAGGACGGTGGCGGCATTGCTGCGCGCGGCCCATCCCGGGCGGCCGCTGATCCTGCTGGGGGAGAGCATGGGCGGCGCGGTCGTGATGAGCCTGCTCGCCGCGACGCCCACCGTGGCCGACGGGGCGGTGCTGGTGGCACCGGCGGTGTGGGGTCGGGAGACCATGAACCTGTGGCAGCGTGCCGGCTTGTGGCTGCTGGCCCACGGCGCCCCGGGGATGCGTCTCTCCGGTCGTGGCCTGGGCATCACCGCCTCCGATAACACGGCGATGCTGCGCGCCTTGGGTGCGGATCCCCTGGTGATCAAGGAGACCCGGGCGGATACCCTGTGGGGGCTCACCAACCTGATGGATCGAGCGCTCGCCGCCGCACCCGGGCTCACGCTGCCCGCCCTGATCCTTTATGGTGAGCATGACGAAATCATCCCGCGGCGTCCCACCTGCCGCATGCTCGCCACGCTCCCGGCCTCGTCCCGGGTCGCCCTCTACCCCAACGGCTATCACATGCTCACCCGCGACCTCGGGGCCGACATAGTGTTGGAGGATATGGCGGCCTGGCTGGTCGACGCGGCGGCGCCCCTGCCGTCCGGGCTGGAGGTGAAAGGGCGTCCGATATTTTGCGAAGATGCGTAAATCCGGTGTATGTCCCCGCTGCCAGCGTCCCCGCCAAAGCGAGCGAGCGCTGTCATCACCATGATGCGCAGGCAGCAGTGGGACCCCCAGGGGTCTCGATCGGCCAAGAGCGCTCTACACGCTTCAGCAACTTCTCTGAGATATACCGGTCACAACTCCCATCCATTGCTGGAAACGGCATGAACTTCAGGTGCGGGGGCATCGTGCATGCACGGCTTGAACACGGCAACGAGTGATTTCTCCGTCGAGGAAGCTATCTGTTTGTAGCGTTCCTGTCGCATCGCCTCCATCACGCTGATCCTGCCTGCGGCGAGAAGTAGGCGTAGCCGTTGTGGCGCACGTACTGGCGGACAGCGGCGCCAGTGTCTATGCTCGGGTATGCAGGTTTGGCGCCAGGGTGGGCGGTCTTCACGCCCTTGCGGCCGCCGCAAGGGAATTCTCCGATGATGAACATCCTGGCGATCAACGCCGGCAGCTCCAGTATCAAGTTCCGGTTACTGGCGATGCCGGAGGAGACGCGCCTGGCAGATGGCTTGCTGGACGGCGTCGGTACCGCGCAGGCCAGCCTGCGCTATACCTGCGGCGACGATCCGCCGATCCGGCAGGCGCTGGGATCCGTCGATCACGCCAGCGGGGTGGACACGGTACTCACCCGGTTGGGTGCGGCGGTCGGCGGAGGGACGATCCACGCCGCCGGTCACCGGGTGGTACACGGTGGTGGCGAATTCCATCTGCCGCTGCCCATCGACGCGCATGCCATCGAGCAGTTGGAGGCGAGCCGCGCATTGGCGCCCCTGCACAACGCCGCCAGCCTGGCCGGCATTCGACTGATCCACACGCACTATCCCGGTGTGCCCCAGGTGGCGGTGTTCGATTCGGCCTTCCACCATGACCTGCCCGATCGCGCCCGCTGGTACGCCCTGCCGCTGGCACTGCAGCGGGAGCAGGGTATCCGCCGCTTCGGCTTTCACGGCCTGTCGCACCGCTCGGTTGCCGTCGCCGCTGCAGGCTGGCTGAAGCGGCCGCTGCAAGACCTGCGACTGATCTCCCTGCACCTGGGGAATGGCGCCAGTGCCTGCGCGATCCGCAACGGCGGCAGCGTCGACACCTCCATGGGGTTCACGCCCCTGGAAGGTCTGGTGATGGGCAGTCGTTGCGGTGATCTGGATCCGGCACTGCCGGGACATCTCGGCCAGCAGCTGGGCTGGGACGCGGCGCGCATCGATGAATTGCTGAATCGCGAGAGTGGTCTGCGCGGACTGTGCGGTGACAGCGACATGCGCCGGATCGAGCAGCGTATGGCGGCGGGTGATACCGCTGCGCGCCTGGCCTTCGACCTGTTCTGTTACCGTATCCGCAAGTACATCGGCGCCTATTGGGCGGTGCTCAACGGTCTGGACGCGCTGATCTTCACGGCCGGTATCGGCCAGCACTCCGCCACCGTACGAGCGGCGGTGTGCGCGGAACTGGACGCGCTGGGTATCGGTGTGGATGCGGAGCGCAACACCGCAGCGGGTGGCGGCATCGTGGACATCGGCCGCGACGGGATGGCCGTCCGGGTCCTGGTCGTACCGACCGACGAGGAGCTGGAAATCGCCCGGGCGGCCTATGGCTGTCTGCAGCGACCCGCCCGCGCGCCACACTGAGATGCCTCAATACATGATGACAGGAGAAAACTCATGAGCACGACATTGGACCAGATGGCCGATCCCGAGTTGCCGACCGACGACGAGCTGATGAAGCTGGATGCCTGGTGGCGTGCCGCGAATTATCTCGCCGTTGGCATGATCTATCTGCAGGACAATCCGCTCCTGCGCCAGCCGCTCGAAGTCGCGCACATCAAGAATCGTCTGCTCGGGCATTGGGGCGGAAGTCCGGGGCTGGCGTTCATGTACGCGCACCTGAACCGGCTGATCGTGCGCCACGACCTGAACGCCATCTTTGTCGCCGGTCCGGGGCACGCCGCGCCGGGGGTGCTCGGGCCCGTCTATCTCGAAGGCACCTACTCCGAGATCTATCCCATCATGGGTGAGGACGAGGAAGGCATGCGCGACTTCTTCAAGCAGTTCTCCTTCCCCGGCGGCATCGGCAGCCACTGCACACCGGAGCTTCCCGGTTCCATCAATGAGGGTGGCGAGCTGGGCTACAGTCTGTCGCACGGTTTCGGTGCCGCCTTCGACAATCCCGACCTCCTGGTGGCGGTGGCGGTGGGGGATGGCGAGGCGGAGACCGGGCCACTGGCCACCTCCTGGCACTCCAACAAGTTCCTCAATCCCATCTGCGACGGCGCCGTGCTGCCGATCCTTCACCTCAACGGCTACAAGATCAACAACCCGGCACTGCTCGCACGGATCGGTCATGAGGAGCTGGAGCAACTGCTGCGCGGTTATGGTTGGACGCCCCACTTCGTCGAAGGCGATGAACCGATGGCCATGCACCGGCAGATGGCGGCGACCCTGGAACAGTGCCTGACGGAGATCCGCACCATCCAGCAGTCGGCGCGCAGCAGCGGTGAGGCGCGGCGTGCGCGCTGGCCGATGATCGTGCTGCGCAGCCCCAAGGGCTGGACCGGTCCGAAGGAGGTCGACGGCCGCCGGGTGGAAGGCTTCTGGCGCGCCCATCAGGTGCCGCTCGCGGGAGTGCGCGAGAATCCGGCCCACCTGGCGCAGCTCGAGGCCTGGCTGAGGAGCTACCGCCCCGAGGAACTGTTCGATGAGACCGGCCGGTTGCAGCCGGAACTCCGAGCCCTGGCCCCGACCGGCAAGCGCCGCATGAGTGCCAACCCGCACGCCAACGGCGGGCTGCTGTGCCGGCCGCTGCGGCTACCGGATTTTCGTGACTACGCCGAGGCCGTGGCCGCGCCGGCACGCACGGTGGCCTATAACACGCGGCCGCTGGGGCGATTCCTGCGCGACGTGATGGCGCACAATATGGACAACTTCCGGGTATTCGGCCCGGACGAGAACACCTCCAACAAACTCGACGACATCTATGCCGTCAGCAAGAAGCTGTGGCTCGCCGACTATCTGCCCGAGGATGCGGACGGCGGTGAACTGGCGCCCGATGGGCGGGTGCTGGAGATGCTCTCCGAGCACACCCTGGAGGGCTGGTACGAGGGCTATGTGCTGACCGGACGGCACGGCTTCTTCTCGACCTACGAGGCCTTCGTGCACATCATCGATTCGATGTACAACCAGCATGCCAAGTGGCTGGCGATCTGCGAGGAGATCGCCTGGCGTGCGCCCATCCCGTCGATCAATCTGCTGATTACCTCGACCGTCTGGCGCCAGGATCACAACGGCTTCACCCATCAGGACCCCGGGTTCCTCGATGTGGTGGTCAACAAGAGCCCGAAGGTGACGCGCATCTACCTGCCCCCGGACGTCAACACGCTGCTGTCGGTGAGCGACCATTGCCTGCGCAGCTACAATGACGTCAACGTCATCGTCGCCGACAAGCAGCAGCATCTCCAATATCTGGATATGGACGCGGCCATCAAGCACTGCACCAAGGGCATCGGGATCTGGGGCTGGGCCAGCAACGACCAGGGGGTGGAGCCGGATGTGGTGATGGTCGGTTGTGGCGATATCCCCACGCAGGAGGCGCTGGCTGCGACCGCCTTGCTACGCGAGCATTTCCCGGACCTGAAGATCCGCTTCATCAATGTGGTGGATCTGTTCCGCATGCAGTGCGAGAGCGAGCACCCGCACGGGCTGTCAGACCGTGATTTTGACAGCCTGTTCACCGTCGACAAGCCCATTATTTTCAACTTCCACGGCTATCCCTGGCTGATCCACCGGCTGTCCTACCGCCGCACCAATCACCACAACCTGCATGTGCGTGGCTACAAGGAGAAGGGCAGCATCAATACCCCGTTGGAGTTGGCCATCGAAAACGAAATCGACCGCTTCAGTCTGGCGATCGATGTCATCGACCGTGTCCCCCGGCTCAAGGTGGCCGGTGCGCACGTCAAGGAGAAGCTGCGCAATATGCGCATCGACTGCCGGGAATATGCCCACCGCCACGGTGTGGACCTGCCGGAGATGCGCAATTGGCGCTGGCCGTACTGAATCTGCGGACGCCGGTGCGTGCCAAACCGGGGCGCCCGCGCGTCAGTCTGCCGCCCGCCACGCCCTGATCGGCCCTGTGGCAGGGCCGGCAGGGCGTGGCGGGGGTATGTATCAGCCAGTGAAGTTGCGGAATACCAGCGTCGCGTTGGCGCCGCCGAAACCGAAGCTGTTGGACATGACCGTCTCCAGCCTGGCAGCGTCGATGCGTTCGCGCGCGATGGGCAGCCCGATCGCATCCGGATCGAGCTCCTCGATGTTGGCGCTGGCGGCGATGAAGCCGGCCTCCTGCATGAGCAGCGTGTAGATCACCTCGCACACGCCCGCGGCGCCCAGCGCATGGCCGGTGACGGACTTGGTGGAGGTGATGACGGGGACCTGTTCGCCGAATACCGCGCGCACGGCCTCGAGCTCTTTGGTGTCGCCGACCGGCGTGCTGGTGCCGTGGGCGTTGATGTAGTCGATCGGTGTGTCGACCGTGGCGAGTGCCTGCTGCATGCAGCGCACCGCGCCCTCGCCGGAAGGTGCGACCATGTCGTAGCCGTCGGAGGTGGCGCCGTAGCCGACCAGCTCGGCATAGATCTTCGCGCCGCGTGCCCGGGCGTGCTCGAGTTCCTCCAGCACCACCAGCCCACCGCCGCCGGAGATGACGAAGCCGTCGCGGTTG
>JAIOJV010000114.1 GCA_019911805.1 Gammaproteobacteria bacterium | reverse complement strand
TTCGGGGATCGGGATTCGGGATTCAGGATGGGGAGGTGTTACTGAATCCCGAATCCCGATCCCCGAATCCCCCGCTCAACTCAATTCCTCGATGGTCAGATTCCGGTTCGTGTAGATGCAGATGTCGGCCGCGATATTCAGACTGCGCTCGACGATGTCGCGCGCCGACAGCTCGGTGTTCTCCAGCAGGGCGCGCGCGGCCGCCTGGGCGAAGGGCCCGCCGGAGCCGATGGCGATGATGCCTTGCTCGGGCTCCACCACGTCGCCGTTGCCGGTGAGGATCAGCGAGGTGTTGCGGTCGGCCACTGCCAGCAGCGCCTCCAGGCGGCGCAGCATGCGGTCGGTACGCCAGTCCTTGGCCAGCTCCACCGCGGCGCGGGTGAGATTGCCACGGTGCTTCTCCAGCTTCGCCTCGAAGCGCTCGAACAAGGTGAAGGCGTCCGCCGTGCCGCCGGCGAAGCCCGCCAGGATCTGGTCCTGGAACAGCCGGCGCACCTTGCGCGCATTGCCCTTGAGCACAGTATTGCCGAGCGTGACCTGGCCGTCGCCACCGATGACCACGCTGTCGCCGCGGCGGACAGAGAGGATCGTCGTGCCGTCGAACTGTTCCACCGGAATCCTCCAAGTTACGCACAAGCGTCCGATTCTACACCATCGCCGTGCGGCGTAGCAGTTGGAAATTCCAGGGATTTCCGGGGGTAGGGGGAGGGAAGGCAACGGTACCGCGAAGGACGTGACGGCGCGCGGCGGGAAACCCCGGCTACGGCCATGAAATCCCCCAACGGGTTCAGGTCGGAAGGGTTGTCTTACGTGGCCCGGATCTTTCTTGCGGGCCTATACGCCGGCAAGGGGGTTGGAGCTACTTCGGCCGCCGCTTGGCGCGTGGGTGCGCGCGGTCGTAGACATCGGCAAGGTGTTGAAAATCCAGATGCGTATAGACTTGGGTGGTACTGATGTCGGCATGGCCGAGCAGTTCCTGCACGGCCCGCAGGTCGCCGCTGGATTCCAGCAGATGGCTGGCGAAGGAGTGTCGCAGGCGGTGTGGATGGACGCGCCCGTCGAGGCCCTGACGGCGTGCCCACAGGTCCAGGCGCTGCTGCACCGCGCGCCCCGACAGCCGGCGGCCGCGGCGGCCGACGAACAGTGCCGCCGCGTCGCGCCCCGGCGGTACGAACTCGTTGCGGACGCCGAGCCAGCGCGTCAGGGCCTCCCGTGCACGCCGCCCCACCGGCAGCACCCGGGTCTTGCGACCCTTGCCGGTGACCGTCACCAGGCCGCCGGCAAGATCCAGGTCCGACCGGTCCAGGTCGGTGAGTTCGGTCAGGCGCAGGCCGGAGGAGTACAGCAGCTCCATGCAGGCCAGGTCACGCACGGCCAGCACATCCTGCGTCGGCAGATCCAGCAGGCGCGCCATCTGGTCCACATCCAGCACCGCCGGCAGCTTGCGTTCGGTTTTGGGCGCGCGGACATCGTGGGCCGGGTTGTGGCCCGTGCGACCCTCGCGCATCAGGTAGTTGAATAACCCCCGCGCGGCCGACAGCCGCCGCTGGATGCTCCGGCCCGACAGGCCCTGGCGGTGGCAGGCCGCAGAGTAGGCCCGCAGGTCGTGCGCGCCGAGTGCGGCCCAGTCGGTGTGCCCCTGGCGGTCGCAGAAGGCCACCAGTTGCTGCAGGTCGCGCGCATAGGCCGCGTGGGTGTGCGCCGCCAGCCGCCGCTCCTGGCGCAGATGCTTCAGGTAGTGGTCGAGGTCTTCAAGGGCGGTGGGATGCATGATCTGAAAACGTTCGGCGCCGTCGTGTTGCGGTCTTTGGTTTTCAAGCGCCCGGGTTGAATCATACCGGTGGCGCGGAATCCAGGTAGGGGGTCAGCGCGCAGGCCACCAGTTCGCCCAGGCAGCGCAGAAACAGGGTATCCATGGCCGGATGGAAGCGGTGTTCGTCGTGACTGCCGATGGCCAGCATGCCGATCTCGGCCTCGGCCCCCAGGGGCAGCAGCGCGACCGAAGCGACGGCCTCGGCCTGTGTGCCGAACAGGAAGCTCAGCTGCTCCGGCTTGAACTCGCCGCACAGCGGCCGCACGGCCCGGAAGAAGGGTGCAAAGGTGGCCAGCGTCGGATCGCTCGCATCCAGTGGCAGGGTGCCGGTATCGGTCTGGAAATCTGCGGGCAGGCGCGCCAGACGCAGGGCCACGACGTCGGCCTTGAAGTCGTCACGCAGGTGGCCGTGTACGCGCTCGATCACGTCACCGAGGCTGGCGGCGCGCATCAGTGCCAGTGTCAGCCGGTGCAGGTTACGGTGCAGGTTGTCGTTGTCACGGCCCACCTGCACCAGTTCCATGAGCTTGCGCTTGTATTGCTGGTTCTGGTCGCGCAGGACGCCCACCTGACGTTCGATCAGGGAAACCGCCGGTGCGGCCGCGTGCGGGATGCGCAGGCCGGCGAGCAGCGCGGGGTGTTCGTTGAAGAACTCCAGGTGCGTGCGCAGATACTGCTCCACCTGTTCGGCCGAGACCTCGCTCGCAGCGGGCTCGGAATCCAAGGGTCGCTGTGTATTCATAATTCGATCTGGCCTTCGAAGACGCGGGTCGCCGGGCCGGTCATGTAGACGGGATCGCCGCGGCCGGCCCAGCTTATCACAAGATCACCGCCCGTCAGGCTCACCCGCACCTCGGGGCCGAGGAGGCCCTGTACCTGGCCGCTCACCGCCGCCGCGCAGGCACCGCTGCCGCAGGCCGCGGTCTCGCCGACGCCGCGTTCGAACACCCGCAGGCGGATATGGTCGGGCGCGAGCACCTGCATGAAGCCGACGTTGACACGTTCCGGAAAACGGGCATGGCGCTCGATGCGCGGTCCGAGCGTTGCTACGGGTGCCGTGGCGACATCCGCGACCGACAGCACCGCATGCGGATTGCCCACGGACACGGCGCCAATCCTGATCTCCCGGCCGTCGACCTCCAGCGCATAGTGCGGGGCCTGGGTGGCGGCCTCGAAGGGGATCTCCGCCGGGGCCAGCCGGGGCACGCCCATGCCCACCCGCACCTGGCCGTCATCCAGCAACTCCAGCTCCAGGTGGCCGCTGGCGGTTTCAACGGGGATGCGTCTCTTGGTCGTCAGCCCCGCCTCGACGACGAAGCGCGCGAGGCAGCGCGCGCCGTTGCCGCATTGTCCCACCTCGCCCCCGTCGGCGTTGAAGATGCGGTAGCGGAAATCTGCATCCGTACTCTGCGGGTGCTCCACCAGGAGGATCTGGTCGCAGCCCACGCCATACCGGCGGTCGGCCAGCCGGCGTACCTGTTCGGGGGTAAGCGCGACCTGTTGACGTACGGCGTCGATGACCACGAAGTCATTGCCCAGGCCGTGCATCTTGGTGAACGTGAGGCGCATAGCCGCAGTCTGCCTCAAGGGCGCCGGACGGCAAAGTGGGTGGTGAGCAATGCCTGCATGTCTCAGGTCTTGTGGAAGGCGATGTAATCACGGCAGATGCAGCGGTCCATGACTACCTCGATGCCCGCGGCCTGCGCCCGCAACGCCTCGGCCTCGTTGATGACACCGTCCTGCAGCCACAGGCACGCCAGCCCGAGTTCGATGCAGGCGTCGACGATGGGGGCGATCTCTTTTGGATTGCGGAACACGTTCACGATATCGACGGGTCCGGGCAGCGCATACAGATCCGGATAGGCCTGTTCACACAGTACGCGGTCGACCGCCGGCCGTACCGGGACGATGCGGTAGCCGAAGCCCTGCAGCGCCTGGGCGACCTCGAAGCTCGGCCGGTTCGGCCGCGGCGACAGGCCGACGACGGCGATGGTCCTGGTCGCCTCGAGCAGGGCACGGATACGATCACTGGATGGGTTGTGGAATGGTGGCATCGGGCTGAATCAGGCAAAGCTCATTGTAACCACTGAAATATACGGAATGTACTGATCCCCGGGTATTCCTGGAGTGGCTGTTCGTCATCGTCCGGACGCGGCAGGTGGCTGTGGTTTTCAGAAGCCATCATCCCGGCGACGTGTCCTCCGGCAGGCGCATCACCTGCAGGGTGTCGGCCTCACCCTGCGATGCGTCCGAGGTGGACAACACGACAACGGGATCGCCGGGCTGCGCCAGCCGCTGTGCGCGCAGCCAGTCGCCGGCCAGGCCGAGGCACGACTGCGGTTCAAGGCCCGCCACCGCCAGCAGGGGCGATGTACCCCAGACCATCGCCAGGCGACGGCACATATCCTCGGAGTCGGCCACCACCACCAGCGGCGCCTTGGGTCGGAAGCGGGGAATCTCCAGCGCGGTTGCCATGTCACTGACCGGGGCGATGATGGCCTTGGCGTCGAGACGCGCGGCCAGCTGGCACGCGACCAGGCTCATGGGGTTTCCCGCCGAACCCGACGCGTGCAGTCGATCGGTTGCTAACTGTGCGGCATATTCGGTTTCTGTGGCCGTCAGCACCCGCTGCAGGATTTCGACAGCGGCTACCGGGAACCGCCCGATGGCAGTCTCGGCGGACAGCATCACACCGTCCGTTCCGTCGAGCATGGCATTGGCGACATCCGTCACTTCCGCCCGCGTCGGCTGTTCCTGCATGACCATGGATTCGAGCATCTGGGTGGCGGTGATCACCGGGCGTGCCCGGGCATTGGCCGTCGCGATGATGCGCTTCTGAACCAGGGGGATCTCCGCCAGATCGGTCTCGACCCCCAGATCCCCGCGGGCCACCATCACGCCATCGGCTGTCTCCACAATCGCGTCGAGTTCCGCCAGGGCCTGGCGTTTTTCGATCTTGGCCATCAGCAGGGGCTGTCGGCCGGGTGGGAGCAGTGCCCGGACGCGGATCAGGTCATCGGCGGACTGGACAAACGATACGCCCAGCCAGTCCGCCTGTTGCGCCAGCGCAAAGCCCAGGTGCCGGCGGTCGTCGTCCGTCGGGACGAGCGCGGCGAGCCTGGAGTCGGGCACGTTGATGCCCGAGCCCGAGGTGACCGTCCCACTGACGATCACCTGGCAGGCGACCCAGTCGGTACCGACGGTCTTTACCTCGAGCTTGATCGCACCGTCGGCGAGATAGACCGACTCGCCCACGCGCAGTGCCTGCAGCAACCGCGGCTGCCGCACCGGCAATGCGTCGGGGAGATCGGCCTCGAGCGCCAGCACCACGTCCGCGCCCAAGCGCAGTTCGCGGGCGCCGTCGGGCAGATCCCCCAACCGGAACTTCGGTCCCGGCAGGTCCACCAGGACCGCTACGAACTGCCCCATCTGCCGCGCCAGGTGGCGCACCTGCTGAATCCGGCGGGCGTGTTCAGCGTGGTCGCCGTGCGACATATTGAAGCGGGCGACGTCCATCCCGGCGCCGATCAGGCGCTCCAACACGCCCGCCCGATCAGTCGCCGGGCCCAGCGTGCAGACGATTTTTGTCCGATGCCATGGGGGTCGGGGCATCTCAAGCTCCGTGTGTGGGGTGACCGGGGCCGGCGTGTCCCCGGCCGACGCCGCGGTTGCGCCTTCACTCCCGTGGCCACAAGGCTTTTTGGATGAGCGGACAGCGTAGCACAGGGTGTCCGCCCCGGTCGGGGCTGTGCCCGGCGCTGGCGTCGCGGGGATGCGTGCCGCTCCGCCGTCCTTCCAGGGGTTTATTCGGGGCGTTGCCCGGACACGAGCAGATGCCGGTCGCCGAGCGCCTGCACCTGCAGCCAGTCGAGCCCGGCGACACGCAGTTGCGCCTCGATCTCTTCCGTGCGGTAGGCCGCCAGCAGGGAGTTATGGAAATCCGTGCGTAGCAGCGCGGGTTCGCCGTCGGCATAGCGCTCCACCAACTCGGCCGCACGCGCGCGGCTGTCCGGCCGGCGCAGGTCCATGACGAACACCGGCGCGCCCGGGGCGGCATGCTGCAGGATCGCTTGCCACAACGCCTGCGGGGCATCGAGATGATGCAGCAGGCTGTTGGAGAGCACGGCGTCATAGCGTTCACGCGGCAGCACCGCGCCGGGGAGATAGCCTCGGTGCAGCTGCACGCGGTCGGTGAGTCGTGCCGCGTGCAGGTCGTCGCGGCCGATGGCGAGCATGGCCGCGGCGCCGTCGACACCATGCACGTGAACCGCGGGAAAGGCCTGCGCGAAGCGCCGGCAGATGTCGCCGGGGCCGCAGCCGAGATCCAGCACGCAGCCACGGCCCGGCCAGTCCGGAAAGCGCTGGCGGAACTGCACAATGAACTCATTGTGGGGCTGCTCGAAATCCGCGCGCGCATAAGCGAGCGCCTGCGCGGGATCGTCCATCAACTCGGGTTCGGGGATGCGGTCCATCTCGCGGGACACTGTACGCTCGGTGTGGTGAACCGCCAAGACGCGAAGGACGCCAAGACTTTTTGAACCGCCAAGACGCCAAGGAAACCAAAATATTGGGAACCGCCAAGGCGCCAAGACGCCAAGAAAAGCTGTCTTGGGGTTTGTGCTGGATAACGCGTTGCTGCAGCAAGCGCCACCAAGCGTGGGCGATTCGCACACAGCAAATACGCTCAATAATTCTTGGCGTCTTGGCGCCTTGGCGGTTCAAAACATCTTGGCGTCCTTCGCGTCTTGGCGGTTCAAACCATCGGCCTCAAGGCAGCAAATGCTCGCCGCGCCACAGGTCGTCCAGTGTCTCGCGCTCGCGCACGGTGTGGGCCTGGTTGCCGTCGACCATCACTTCGGCGGCGCGTGGGCGGGAGTTGTAGTTCGAACTCATGGAGAAGCCATAGGCGCCGGCGGAGCGCACCGCGAGCAGGTCGTCGGGTGCCAGTGCGAGCGCACGGTCCTTGCCGAGAAAATCGCCCGTCTCACACACCGGGCCGACCAGGTCGTAGGTGCGCGGCGCCCGGTCGGTGCGCGGCCGCACCGGGACGATTGCGTGCCAGGCGTCGTACAGCGCGGGTCGCAGCAGATCGTTCATGGCCGCATCGATGATGGCGAAATCCTTGTGGCCGGTGTGCTTCAGGTACTCGACCCGGGTGAGCAGTACGCCGGCATTGCCGACGATGGCGCGACCGGGCTCGAGCAGGATCTCCACATCCCGGTCACCGATGGCCGCCAGGATGGGCGCCAGATAGTCGCGTGGCGTGGGCGGCTGCTCATCGCGGTAGCGGATGCCGAGCCCGCCGCCGAGGTCGAGGTGCCGGACGGCGATACCACGTCCGGTCAGGCGGTCCAGCAGCGCGAGTACCCGCACTACGGCATCGACGAAGGGCGTGACCTGGGTGAGTTGCGAGCCGATATGGCA
>JAIOJV010000113.1 GCA_019911805.1 Gammaproteobacteria bacterium | reverse complement strand
GGACCACGATGGACACCGTTGGTCTCAGGCCGGCAGACGTGGACATGCGCACCGGCATGACCGCCGTCGCTCTGCAGCAGGCCGTCAGCGACCACCTCCATTATTCCCTGGGCCGTCTGCCGTTGGGCGCGAGCGCGCACGATTACTATATGGCCCTGGCGCTCGCGGTGCGTGACCGGCTGCAGCACCGCTGGATGTACACCAGCCAGACGTACTTCGACCTGAATACGAAGGTTGCTTGTTATCTTTCCGCGGAATTTCTGCTGGGTCCGCAGCTCGGCAACAATCTCGTCAATCTCGGGATCGAGTCGGTGGCGCGAACCGCCATGGCAGAGCTCGGGCAGGACCTGGAAGAGGTGCTCTGGTGCGAGGAGGAGCCCGGTCTGGGCAACGGGGGGCTGGGACGGCTGGCGGCCTGTTATCTCGATTCCCTGGCGACGCTGCAACGCCCGGCGATCGGTTACGGCATCCGTTATGAATTCGGTATCTTCGACCAGGAGATCCGCGACGGCTGGCAGGTCGAGCTCACGGACAAGTGGCTGCGCGGGGGCAATCCCTGGGAGATCGCCAAACCGGAGATCTACTACTACGTCAGCCTGGGCGGCCATACCGAACATCAATGCGATGAGCTGGGGCACTACTGGGTACGATGGATACCGCATCAGGTGGTGAAGGGCACCGCCTTCGATACTCCGATCCAGGGCTATGCCGTCAATACTTGCAACACGCTGCGGTTATGGAGCGCCGAGGCCGTGGAGTCGTTCGACTTCCAGGCCTTCAATACCGGTGATTATTATCAGGCCGTAGCGGATAAGATGAGATCCGAGACCATCACCAAGGTGCTGTATCCCAACGACGATCCCACCGTCGGCAAGCAGTTGCGTCTTATCCAGCAGTATTTCTTCGTGTCCTGTTCCCTGCAGGACATGCTGCATCTGTTGGACTACGAGGGGGAGCCGGTGCGACGCTTTGCAGAACGCTGCGCCGTGCAGCTCAACGACACCCATCCGTCCATTGCCGTGGCCGAACTGATGCGGCTGCTGGTCGACGAGCGGTACGTCGGCTGGGACGAGGCCTGGGACATCACGCGGGCCACGTTCGGCTACACCAATCATACCCTCATGCCCGAGGCGTTCGAGGCCTGGCCGTTGCCGTTGTTCCAGCAAATTCTACCGCGGCATCTGGAGATCATCTACGAGATCAATGCACGCTTTCTTGCCGAGGTACGGGCACGCTTTCCCGGCGACGAGGCGCGGCTGGCGCGTATGTCGCTGATCGGCGAGAAGGGTGCAAAACACGTGCGCATGGCGCACCTCGCGGTCGTTGGCAGCCATGCCGTCAATGGGGTGTCGGCGCTGCATTCGAAGTTGCTGACCGCGAGTGCGCTGAAGGATTTTCACGACCTCTGGCCCGAGCGTTTCAGCAACAAGACCAATGGCGTCACGCCACGGCGGTTTCTCGCGCTCGCCAATCCGGGGCTGCGCGCGCTGCTCGATCGTACCCTCGGAGACGGTTGGGTGGTGGATCTGGAGGAGCTGCGGAGACTCGAACCGTTTGCCGACGATGCCGGCTTCCGCAGTGAGTGGCGCACGCTGAAGCTGGCCAACAAGCAGCGGCTCGTCGACTATATCCATACCCATGCCGGCGTCGAACTCGATCCGGGCTGGATGTTCGATACCCAGGTCAAACGTATCCACGAATACAAGCGCCAGCACCTGAACGTCCTGCACATCGTCACGCTCTATCATCGGTTGAAGCAGAACCCGGCCCTGGAGATCGCGCCACGCGCCTTCATTTTCGGTGGCAAGGCAGCACCCGGTTACGCCATGGCCAAACTCATCATCCGCCTCATCACTGCGGTCGCCCAGACGATCAACGGCGACCCGCAGGTGAATACGCGCCTGCGGGTGGTGTTCGTGCCCAACTTCAACGTCCAGAATGCGCAGCTGATCTACCCGGCCGTCGATCTCTCCGAACAGATCTCCACGGCCGGCCACGAGGCCTCGGGTACCGGCAACATGAAATTCATGCTCAACGGCGCGCTGACCATCGGTACGCTCGACGGTGCCAATGTGGAGATCCGCGAGGCGGTCGGTGCCGAGAACTTCTTTCTGTTCGGGCTCACCGCCGCCGAGGTCGAACGCGCCCGGTACGAAGGCTACCGGCCGATGCAGCAGGTCGAGTCCAATGCGGAACTGCGGGCCGTGCTGGAACTCATCGGCAGCGGCCGGTTCTCACATGGCGACACCGAGGTGTTCCGTCCGCTGGTCGACAATCTGATCCATTCCGATCCATTCCTGGTGTTGGCGGACTACGCCGATTACGTTGCCTGCCAGGAGCGGATCGATGCCGTGTGGCAGGATCCCGAGCGCTGGACACGCATGTCGATACTGAACACGGCGCGCGGCGGCAAATTCTCCTCGGATCGTGCCATCCGTAAATATTGCGATGAGCTATGGAACGTGCCGCCGGTGCAGATCCGTCTGGATTGAGCCCGGCCACCGTCACACGGCATGCCGGCACAGAGCGCCGGCCGGTCAGAACCGGTCGCTGATCGCCACACCTGCGCCGACGCGCTGGGTACGCGCGTCGTAATCGATCAGGCTGTCGCCGTAGCCGTAGAAATACTGCAGGTAGCCTTTCAGCTTGCCATACAGCGGGAAGCTGTAATCGAGCCCGACGGCGCCGCGGCTGTCGGAGGTCAGGTTGTTGCGCTCCATGAGCGTGACCACATGACCGTTGTTGTGATAGATGAGGCGCAGTTCTCCATACCCCATGTATTTATAGATGTCCGGGTTGTCGTCATCGTCATCCGTGGGAAAGATATACCATGGCTTGATGCCGAACGCCCAGTGGTCGCGCTCGAATACGGCGCTGGCATGGAGGCGGTCCCAGCTGCGTGACAGCGGATCCTGACGGCCATTGGACTGATGGATATAGCCCGCCGCCAGCAGCGTGCTCTTCCAGCCCAGGACTTCCCAGCTTACTTTGTGCGTCAGGAAGAATTCCGGCTCGTGATTCGTTTCGCGGAACGGCGAGGAGATGTCATCGGCGTAGACCTGCCAGTAGGATAGGTTGGTATAGGCAAAATAGAAGTTGCTGCGGCCATCGAACAGCTGGTAGGCCAAGGGGAACTTGAAGCTGATCTGGAACTTGGCCTCCTGATTGCGCAGGCGCTCCGACTCGTTGCTGAAGGTGAACGGTGCGCGGTTCACGTGGCTGGTGTAGCTGATGGGCAGGAGATAGTTGGGCTTGTGCGGGGTGATGACCCAGGGGTTCTCGGTCAGCGCGATCTCGGCCGCCAGGCGTTGCTGCAACGCGGTCGGGGCGGCCCCGGTATCCACTGGGGAGGCGGCCGGGGAGGCGGTCGGCGGTGCGATCGTATCCGTGGTGTCGGCCAGCCGCGCCTGGCAGCGCGCCCGCAGTTCGCCGACGGTGACGTCGTTGTCCGCCTGCTGCAGCGCCTCCAGAAGGCAGGTTTCGAACGACGTGGCCGCGGCGGTACGCGGGCCGGACAGCAACGACCCGCCGCAGCAGAGCAGTAGTGCCACGAAACGGCACCCGCTTACACCGTGCATGCTACGCTTCCAATATCCAGAAACCGAAGGCGAGTATTGAGTATACAGCGGGCATTTACAACGACCCTGAACGATGTGTCGCGCGTGTACGCCCACGCGGCCAATGGGACAGCGGCAGAAGGAAAGGGATCATGGAGCGACAGCGCAAAGGCATATGGATCGGGTTGGCGGCACTGCTGGCAGTCGTGGTGGCTGTACTCGCCTGGCAGCGCTACGGTGTCCACGATGAGGCGGCGGGACTCGCCAGCGGCAACGGCCGTATCGAGGCGGTCGAGGTCAATGTCGCCACCAAGATCCCCGGCCGGGTCGCCGCCATCCTGGTGGACGAGGGTGACTTCGTCACCGCCGGCCAGGTGGTGGCGCAGATGGATACCGAGGTGCTCGAGGCGCAGCTGCGGCAGGCCCAGGCCCAGTGGCAACAGGCCCGCAGCGCCGAGGCCACTGCACGCAGCCAGTTGGCGCAGCGCGAGGCGGAAAAGGCGGCCGCCCTGGCGGCGGTGCGGCAACGCGAGGCCGAGCTCGATGCGACCGACAAGCGTGCCCAGCGTTCAGCGACCCTGGCCACCCGCGGCGCGGGTTCACAGCAGGCGGCCGACGACGACCGCGGCCAGGCGCTGAGCGCCTCGGCCGCCGTCAGTGCGGCGCGTGCGCAGGTGGCCGCCGCCGATGCCGCCATCGCCACCGCCGAGTCCCAGCTGAGCGGCGCACGCTCGGCCATCGAGGCCGCTCAGGCCAGCGTCGAGCGCATCCAGGCCGATATCGCCGACAGTGCCCTCAAGGCGCCGCGCGACGGGCGCGTGCAATACCGCGTGGCGCAACCCGGCGAGGTACTCGCGGCCGGCGGACGCGTGCTCAATCTGATCGACCTCAGCGACGTGTATATGACCTTCTTCCTGCCGACGGCGCAGGCGGGGCGGCTCGCGCTGGGTACCGAGGTGCGGATCATACTGGATGCCGCGCCGCAGTACGTGATCCCGGCACGGGTCTCGTTCGTCGCCGCCGAGGCACAGTTCACGCCCAAGACCGTGGAGACGGCGAGCGAGCGCGAGAAGCTGATGTTCCGCGTCAAGGCGCAGCTGCCCACGGAACTTCTGAAGAAGCACATCACCCAGGTGAAGACCGGCCTGCCGGGTATGGCCTACGTCCGCATCGATCCGACCACCGAGTGGCCGGCGCAGCTGCAACTGACGGCGGCACAATGAAACGGACAGCAGCATTTCCGCCCCGGAGACACGCGCACGACACGACCATATGGGATATCTCCGGCGTGGCTGTTCAGCGCCTTCCGGGTGATGCAGGCGCCGGTGTGAAAGGTATGACTTTGTCTGTATTCTGCCATGCCCGGCCGCGGCAACTGCGGTTTTCAGGATGAACGGTCCAAGTGACGCTTCCGGATCGGGTCCGGGGTCGGAGTCGGGGCCGCCACCCGTCGCGCGGCTACGGGACATCGGCCTGCGTTACGGCAAGACGCGGGCGCTGGGGGGTGTCAGTCTCGACATTCCTGCCGGCTGCATGGCGGGCTTCATCGGTCCGGACGGCGTCGGCAAGTCGAGCCTGTTCGCCCTGATCGCCGGTGCGCGGGTGCTCCAGACCGGGCGCCTCGCCGTGCTTGGCTGCGACATGGCCGATAAAGGTGAGCGCAACACCTTGTTGCCGCGCATCGCCTACATGCCACAGGGCCTGGGCAGCAATCTGTATGCCACCCTGTCGGTCGTCCAGAATATCGACTTCTTCGGTCGTCTGTTCGGCCAAGCGCGTGCCGAACGCGAGCAGCGCATCGCCGTGCTGCTGCAGGCCACGGGCCTGGCACCCTTCGCCGCGCGTCCCGCCGGCAAGCTCTCCGGCGGCATGAAGCAGAAGCTCGGCCTGTGCTGCGCGTTGATCCACGACCCGGATCTGCTGATCCTCGACGAGCCCACCACCGGTGTCGATCCCCTGTCGCGGCGGCAGTTCTGGGAACTCATCGACCGTATCCGCGCCAACCGCCCCGGTATGAGCGTGCTGATCGCCACGGCGTACATGGAGGAGGCGGCGGGTTTCGACTGGCTGGCCGCCATGAACGACGGGCGCGTGCTTGCCACCGGCACACCGGCGGAGATCCTGTCACACACTGAAACGGACACCCTGGAGGCGGCCTTCATCGCCCTGTTGCCGCCGGCAGAGCGGGCGGGTTATCAGGCAGTGGTCATTCCGCCACGGGAGGCCGATTCTGCAACCGAGACGGCCATCGAGGCGCGCGATCTCAGCATGCACTTCGGTGACTTCGTGGCAGTCGACCGCGTGAATCTGCGCATCCCGCGCGGTGAAATCTTCGGCTTTCTGGGATCCAACGGCTGCGGCAAGACCACCACCATGAAGATGCTCACCGGTCTGCTGCCGCCCACCGCGGGGCAGGCCTGGCTGTTCGGGCAGCCGGTGGACCCGCACGATATCGCCGCCCGCCGGCGGGTCGGTTATATGACCCAGGCCTTTTCGCTCTACGCGGAGTTGACCGTTCGCCAGAACCTCGTCCTGCATGCACGGCTGTTCGGCATCGGGGAAGAACGCATCGCGCCGCGCGTCCGGGAGATGGCACAGCGTTTCGATCTGACGGACATCCTCGACGCCTTGCCGGCGGCATTGCCGCTCGGTCAGCGCCAGCGCCTGTCGTTGGCCGTGGCGATGATCCACGCACCGGAGATGCTGATCCTCGATGAGCCGACCTCGGGCGTCGACCCGGTGGCCCGCGACGCCTTCTGGCGGATCATGATCGACCTGGCGCGCAGCGACCATGTCACCATCTTCATCTCGACCCATTTCATGAACGAGGCCGCCCGTTGTGACCGGATCTCGCTGATGCATGCCGGGCGGGTGCTGATCACCGATACGCCGGCCGCGCTCATCGAGAAACGCGGGGTCCGTACCCTCGAAGACGCCTTTATCGCCTACCTCGAAGAGGCCGTGGAGGAGGCCGCGCCCGACACCGCGGCCGGGATGGTGCCGGCCGCGACCGACCCCGGACACGGCACGCCGAGCGCACCCCGCCGGACGTTGTTCGATCTGCGCCGCCTGTTCAGTTACAGCCGGCACGAGGCGCAGGAGCTGCGCCATGACCCCATCCGCCTGGCCATGGCGACCGTGGGCAGCGTACTCCTGATGCTGGTCATCGGTTACGGTATCAACATGGATGTGGAGGATCTGTCGTTTGCGGTGCTCGATCGTGACCAGACGACCCTCAGCCATGATTACGTACTCAACCTGGCGGGCTCACGCTACTTTACGGAGCGGGCCCCGCTGCCCGACTACGCGGCGCTGGACGCACGCATGCGCGCCGGCAAGATCAGCCTGGCGATCGAGATCCCGTCCGGTTTCGCCCGCGACTTGAACCGCGGTATGCCGGTACAGATCGGCGCCTGGATCGACGGCGCCATGCCCATGCGTGCCGAAACGATACGTGGCTATGTACAGGGCATGCACCTGCACTGGCTGCTGGCCACGGCACGCGAGCAGAACTTCACCGGCGCGCTGACACCCGTGGTCAATATCGAAACGCGTTATCGCTACAACCCCGATGTGAAGAGCCTGCCGGCGATCGTGCCGGCGGTGATCCCACTGCTGTTGTTGTTGATCCCGGCGATGCTGACCGCGTTGTCGGTGGTGCGTGAAAAGGAGCTTGGTTCCATCGTCAATCTCTATGTCACGCCGGTCACCCGTCTCGAATTCCTGCTCGGCAAGCAGCTTCCCTATATCGCGCTCGCCCTGTTCAACTTCCTGCTGCTGACGCTGCTGGCGATGTTCGTGTTCGGCGTGCCGCTCAAGGGCAGTTTTCCGACCCTGTTGCTGGGCGCGCTGTTGTATACGATCGTCGCCACCGCCTTCGGCCAGGTGATCTCCACCTTCACCAACAGTCAGATCGCCGCCCTGTTCGGTACCGCCATCCTGACCCTGGTGCCGGCCGTGCAGTTCTCCGGGCTGCTCGATCCGGTTGCGTCGCTGGAGGGGGTGGGTGCGTTCATCGGCCGGATCTATCCGACCACCCATTTTCTGACGATCGCACGCGGGACCTTCTCCAAGGGGCTTGGCCTCGCCGAACTCTATACCGCCTTCGTCCCGCTGCTGATCGCAGCGCCGGTGCTCATCGGCCTGGCCGTGATCTTATTGAAGAAACAGGAGCGCTGAGCATGCGCGTGGCCAACATCTTGTACCTGGGGGGTAAAGAGCTGCGCAGTCTGGCACGCGACCCGTTGCTGCTCGTGCTCATCGCCTACGCGTTCACGTTGTCGATCTACACGGCCGCGACGGCGGCGCCGGAGACGCTGCGCAAGGCGCCACTGGCCGTCATCGACGAGGACCACTCGCCCCTGTCACGACGGATCGTGAGCGCATTCTACCCACCCTATTTCCTGCCACCGGCCATGATCGGGCCAGCCGCGCTGGAGCGCGGCATGGATGCCGGGTTCTACACCTTTGCGATCAATATCCCGCCCGGCCTGCAGCACGACATCCTGGCCGGCCGCAGCCCGACGATTCAGCTCAATGTCGACGCCACCCGTATGAGTCAGGCCTTCACCGGCAACAGCTACATCCACACGATCATCACGGAGGAGGTGAACGCCTTCGTGCACGGCCATCGGGCCACCACGCCGCTGCCGGTCGATCTGGCGCTGCGGGTGCGCTTCAACCCCGAGTTGAACAAGTCGTGGTTCGGCAGCGTGACGGCGGTCATCAACCAGGTCACCATGCTGTCCATCATTCTCACGGGGGCCGCCCTGATCCGCGAACGCGAACATGGTACGGTGGAGCACCTGCTGGTGATGCCGGTGACGCCCTTTGAGATCATGGTCAGCAAGGTGTGGTCGATGGGGCTGGTGGTGCTCGTGGCCACGGCATTGTCGCTGGCGTTCGTCGTCCAGGGGCTGCTCGCGGTGCCCATCGAAGGTTCGGTCGCACTATTCCTGGTCGGTGCGGCGCTGCACCTGTTCGTTACCACGTCGCTCGGCATCTTCCTTGCCACCGTGGCGCGCTCGATGCCGCAGTTCGGCCTGTTGATGATACTGGTGCTGGTTCCCTTGCAGATTCTCTCGGGCGGGGTCACGCCGCGGGAGAGTATGCCCATGCCCGTACAGGATCTGATGCTCGCCGCACCCACGACACATTTCATCATCCTGGCCCAGGCCATCCTGTTCCGCGGTGCCGGTCTCGCGGTCGTGTGGCCGCCGTTCGCCGCCCTCGCGGCGATCGGGGCGGTCCTGTTCTCGGTCTCCCTGGCGCGCTTCCGCAGGACCTTGGGCGCGATGGCGTGAATTCCCGGTCCGTGGACGGTTCGTTGCACGGCCGGCCCCGGGCCGGGGCTGACCAGTACACCGCGCAGAGGCAGTGACCGGTCCCGCTCGACTCAGGGTGGGGTCGCGTGGGTTGGCACTTGCATCTGGAGTAAAATTGACTGTACAGTCAACTATCATGAATAAGTGCCTTTATGTTTATCAATATTGACTGTATGATCAACAAATGACCCGCACCACTGACAATAGCCAGGTCCAGGCCCTGCTGAAGCAGATCCTGGCCGTCGCCAAGACGCAGGGCATCCCGGGCAAGGAACTGGCGGTCCGCGCCGGCATCGCCCCGGAGACCCTGTCGCGTATGAAGGGCCGCGGCTCGGCCGACGCTGCCGTGCTCGACGCCCTGGCGCGGGTCGTGGGCCTGCGGCTGGCGCTGGTGCCCGACGATGAGCGCCTCGAGGCCATCCGCAGCGGGGACTTCTTCTGATGCCGGACCACCACGCCGTCGTCTGGACCCGTACCGCCCACGGCCCACTGAAGATGGGCAGCCTGGTCGCGACCGACCGCGAATGCCGCTTCAGTTATGCCGCGGCATTCCTCGCCGAGGGCAATCCCGACGGTCTGGCGTTGCTCGCCAGTCCGGCACTGTTCGGCAACAACCCGGTGGTCTACCGCAGCAGCGCGCGCATGCCGCTGTATCCGCGGCTGATGACGCTCATGCCTGGCGAGGCGCCGGGCAACATCCAGCGGCGCCTGTATACCGAGCTCCTCGCCAAGCGCCGCTCGCCGCCGGCCCCCGGGTTCGACACCGAATGGGAACTGCTGCTGCTCGCCGGCCACGGCGGCATCGGCCACATCGACGTGTTCGCCGACGACCGCGTCGCGGAGCAGTGGTATGCGCGCCAGCCGGTCCGCGAGACGCTGATCGGCCAGCGTTCGGCGGTGTGGCGCTTCATTCGCGAGGACCTCGAACAGGCCGTGCCCGAGACCGACGCCGCCAGCATCGCGCGCCTGCTCGGGCCGACTCCCTCGGTCGGCGGCATGATCCCGAAACTGCTGGCGGCGATCCCGGACCGCGCCGACTGGTCCGGCCGTTTCGCGCCGCCCGGTACGCGGGAACACCAGGGCGAGGCGTTCGTCGACGTGGTACTGAAGATCGAGCCACCCGTCTACACAGGCGTGCTTGCACTCGAGGCACTGTGTTACGCCGTGCACCGCGAGCTCGGCTTTGCGGTACCCCGCACCTGGCAGGCGGAACTCGACGGTATGTGGCTGCTGGCGGTTGAGCGTTTCGACCGTGACGCTGAGGGGCTGCCCATTCCCATGGAGAGTTTTCTGTCGGTGCTGGCCTCGGGCAGCCGCGAGGTGCAGGGCAGTGCGGATACCGACATGCACGGGGTCGCGGCCATGCTCGCCAAACTTGCCACGGTGGTGAACCTCGATCCCCGCCAGGCCCAACGCGAGGTATTCCGCCGTTTTTGTGTGGCCCTGCTCACCGGCAATGGCGATATGCACCTCGAAAATCTCGCCTTCCTTGGCGGCCCCGATGCGGTGCAGATCGCGCCGGTATACGATCCTGCGCCCATGCGGGCCTGGCCACGCCACAACCTGCGTTCGGCGATTCCCATCGCCTTCGACGGTGCGCTGTCGGTGCGTGGGAACCTGCTGGAACTGGGAACGGTCTTCGGCCTGCGCCGTGCCGAGGTCGAGTCGTTGTTCGAGGAATGCCTGCAGGGTACGCGTAGCTATGTCGACCGCGTGCTGGCGCTGGAGACCGTGCCGGAGGCGCGCCGCCAGCAGCTGGCGGACATCGTCGGGCGCGAGCAGCGCATGTTGCAGACGGCCTGACGCGGCCGGTTTTTCCGGTACCGATGCTATGATGCACCCGAGCCGCACCGCGCCACACGGCGGCATCCGGTGACAAGCGGCAGTCGGGCGAGGAGGGCATCAATGGGTATGTTCAAGGACGTGCTGGTGGTCGTCGAGCCGGGGCCCCGGTCGGACAGTGCCGTGCAGCGTGCCCGTGCGTTGGCGCTGCACGGCGGCGCGCGCCTGACGCTGTTCGGCGTGGTACGCGACATCCCCGGCAGCGCGCGCGTCGTCACCGGCACGCTGCCGCCCGACGAGTTCCAGGGACAGGTGGTCGCGGATCTGCAGGCGACGATCGCCACGGCCGTCGCCGACCTGCGCCAGGCGGGTATCGAGGTCAACTCCACGCTCGCGGTCGGCAGGCCCTTCATCGAAGTCATCCGCAAAGTGCTGCGCGATGGCCACGATCTGGTGATTCAGGCGGCCGAGGGACGGGTGGGGCTGCGGGAGCGTCTGTTCGGCAGCCTGTCGCTGCACCTGATGCGCAATTGCCCCTGCCCGGTCTGGGTGGTGAAGGCCGACGGGCCACCGCGCTACGCGCGCATCCTGGCCGCGGTGGATATCGGTGAGGAATTTCAGCTCTCCGGGCGCAGCTCGCTCAACCCGGTGATCGTGGAGTATGCTGCCGCGCTGGCGCGCATGGACGGTGGCGAGTTGCATGTCGTCCAGGCATGGTCGCTGTACCAGGAGGGTTACATGCAGGCCCGCGGCGGGCTGGACGACCGCGCACTGCGCAAGCTGCGACGGGAGACACGGGATTATTACGAGCAGCAGCTGCGCGCATTCGTCGCCCGCCAGGATCTGGGCGGTATCCGTGCGCACGAGCATGTCGTACATGGTGATGCACCGCGCATGATCAACCACCTGGTGCGCAAGGAGCGCTTCGATCTGCTGGTGATGGGGACGCTGAGTCGCACCGGCCTGGCCGGCCTGCTGATCGGCAATACCGCGGAAAAGGTGCTGAATACCGTGGGCTGCTCCGTACTGACGGTGAAGCCCGAGGGCTTCACCTCACCGGTCGTGCTGCCAAATGCCTGATGGCCGTCCGGCAGACTGCGGTCGGTACTATCAATCTGGTGCTTCGGCGTGCGGCTGCTAGGCTTAGTGAGGGCCGATTTCTCGAAGCATTTACGTCAACAACAACCGGGAGACCCCATCATGTCCACTGTCCGCCAGGTACTCGAAGGCAAGGGCTTCGAGGTCGCGACCGTCACGCCGGATGTATCCGTATACGATGCCATTGCCGTGATGGTGGAGAAGAATATCGGTTCGCTGGTGGTGCTGGATGGCAACCATATCGTCGGCATGCTCTCGGAGCGGGACTACGTCCGCAAGGTGGCCCTCAAGGGGCGTATGTCGAAACAGACGCAGGTGCGCGAGATCATGACAGTGCAGGTACCTTACGCCAGTCCGGACCAGACCGTCGAGGAATGCATGGCGGTACTCACCGACCAGCGGGTGCGGCATCTGCCGGTGATGGAGAACGGGCGCCTGATCGGTATCATTTCCATCGGTGATCTGATCAAGGCGATCATCGACGAGCATAAGTTCATCGTCAACCAGCTCATCCATTACATCACGGGATGAGCTGCAGGCGGCATGCTGCTACCGTTCCCGGCACCGCCGCAAAGCCCCTGCACGCGTCGCCGCACCCTGCCAAAGATCGATGGCCACGGAAACACACGGAAGAACACGGAATGTAAAACCCACCGCACCACCAGCTTCCGTGTCTTTCCGTGTGTTTCCGTGGCCAAGAGATGTTTGTGGATTCAATCGTAGGGTGCGTCGGCGTCAGCGACGCACCAGGGTGCACGCTGACGCACCGCCTGGCGCAGTGGCTGTTCGTCAGTGCTGATGTGCGCCGTGGTCTTCGTGCGCACCATGGGCACCGCTCAGGCCTGCCAGGGTTGCCAGCGTGACGTCGGTATAGGCGAGCGGTTGGCCGCCATGCTGTCCGGCGTACTGTGCGGCCGCGGCCTTGTCGGCAAAACTCACCAGGGTCGGTCCCATGGCACCGCGCTGTTCGTGACTGACCACATACCAGGCAGTGCGCGCATCGACATAGCGCTTGTCATCGGGATGCTCCCAATCGTTGTCGGCCATGTCGTGTACATAGACCGCCGCGAGTACCGCGGCGGTCTCCGGCTGCAGCAGCCAGCTGAACAGATCGACGGTGGAGCAGAATTTCAGCGGTGTGCTGCGGTTGTGGATGAAGGCCTGGGCCTTGGGGCCGGGGAAATCGAGGATCTCCATGCCGCAGACATGGCATTCGTCGCCGGCGACGATGGGCTGCAGTTCATGGCTCGTGGCCGCCACATCGGCCTGCCGTTCGCAGCCGGCCAGACCGAGAACCAGGAAGGCCAGCAGCATGATCTGCCGCAGAACAGACTTCCCATGCACACCCTGCAGATACATCATCGAAACCTCCGTCACACGGGTCAGACCCGGCGGCGTTTGAACAGCCACAGCGCCATGCCCAGGGGCGCCGCCACCCACAGGGCGAGTATCCCGGCGAGCACGCCGGGTTGGAACAGCGGGCCGGTGGCGACCGCGGCCAGACCGGTATAGTTGCGCGCCGCCTCGAAGCCCGCAAGGTTCGCCAGCCGGAACACGTCGGTGGGGTTGAGCAGCAACAGATAGGGCAGCCAGCCGCCACCGTGCGTGCCCTTGCTCGCCACCAGCCCGCCCAACAGCAGCAGGTCGAAGACCAGCACGAACCAGAACCAGAGCAGCAGCGCCACGCCGGCCGCGCGCGACTTCTCGCTGGCGACGACGCTGGGGATATAGGCAAGGGCCACGAACACCCAGCCGAGCAGCACCGAGGTGAGGATAAAGAAGGCGAAGGCGCGCCACAGCTGCGGATCGCCGATGTCGCCCGAGAGGATGCCGATCAGGATCGCGGCGATGCCGAAGCCGGCGGTCGTCGATACCGCCAGGATGGCAGCGTGGCCGAGAAATTTGCCGGCGAGCAGCTGTACTTTACCGAGCGGGTAGGTGAGCAGCAGCAGCAGCGTACCCTGTTCCTCCTCGCCGACGATGGTGTCGTAGGCGAGCAGCAGGGCGATCAGTGGAATGAGGAAGATCGCCAGGCTCGCCAGGCTCACGATGGTGGTGGCCAGCGAGGTGAAGCCGACCACACCGGAGGCCGAGGCACCGAAATAGGCGAGCCCGACCGCGAGCAATGCGAACACGACGGTGATGGACAGCACCCAGCGGTTACGCAGACCGTCGCGGAACTCCTTGTTGGCGACGATGAGCAGGGCATTCATTCTGAAGACCTCATTTGGACCACGGCAGCATACGGAGATACGCGGACTGTAAAATCTGTTCTATTCTCATCTTCTGTGCGCTTCCGTGGCGAATCCCGGGTTCATGCGGATTCCCCGCCGTGGGTGGCGGGCTGGTTATAGAAGGCGTACAGATTGTCCAGTGTCGGCGTGATGATGTCTATGTTCTGGACCTCCGGTTCGTCGAGCAACAGGCGCAGGACGGCCATCTTGTTCGCTACCGGGCTCTTGAGCTCCAGGTGCGTACCGTGGAGCTCGCGCACCTGCACACCCTGGGCGTCGAGGCGCTGCCGCCAGCCGTCACGGCTGCAGTGGCCGCGCACCTGGATGGTCAGTGGCAGCTGGGCCTCGTGGTTCAGCTCATCGAGGCTGCCGGCCGCCAGCAGACGGCCGCCACCGAGGATGGCCGCCCGGTCGATGTGGCGTTCGATGCCCGGCAGGACGTGTGAGGACAGCAACACCGTGGTGCCCTGACGGCGCAGCTCGTCGAGCATCGCGTAGAACTCGCGGGTCGCCGTCGGATCGAGGCCGGCGGTGGGCTCGTCGAGCAGCAACAGCCGGGGCTGACCGAGCAGGGCCTGTGCCAGCCCCAGGCGCTGGCGCATGCCCTTGGAATAGGTCCGCACCCGCCGGTCGGCGGCCGGGGCGATGCCGACGCGCTCCAGCAATGCCGTGCGTTCGGCCCGGCCCACCCCCTTGAGCCGGCCGAAGTAATCGAGCACCTCGCGGCCGCTGAGCTGGCCGTAGAAGCTGACGCTCTCGGGCAGGTAGCCTACGCGGCGGCGCAACACCTGGGCATGTGTACCGACCGGCGATTCGCCGAACAGCAGCACCTCGCCGGCGCTGGCCTCGATCACACCCAGGATGAGCTTCATGGTGGTGGTCTTACCGGCACCGTTGTGGCCGAGCAGACCGAGGATCTCGCCTTCGGCGAGCTGCAGATCCATATCCTGCAGGGCGACGAAGTCACCGAAGCGCTTCACCACCTGGCGCAATTCGACGACGGCGCTCATGAGGCCCATCCCGTCGGCGGCAGCATCAGCGGGGCGCTGTCGCGCACCCCCTGGGGCTTGAGCACGGGGAACTGCTCCTGCACCCAGCGCAGTGTCTCGATCGCGGGGCTGCTCATCAGGATGCGGGCCATGGGGTATTTCCACAACAGGTGGTCCACGGCGTCGTTCGGTTCGTACTGTTTGTCGCCGATACCATCGGCATTGAGGTCCCAGCCCAGATAGTCGCTCCAGTAGTTGCCGCGACCGTCGTGCGACCAGTCCTGATCACGGGTCGCGACATATTTCACCTGCACCCGGTTGCGAATGAAACTGTTGCCATAGAGGGTGTTGTCCTCGGAGCCGGCGGTCAGGTGGATACCGATGTCGCTGTCGGCGAACACATTGTCGCGAATCTCGTTGAACTGGGAATTGTAAATGAAGATCGCCTTGCCCTCGGCACCGCTCACGCTGTCGCCGCCGGTGACATAGCCGGTGCCCTCCTTGACGTCATGCACATGGTTGCCGGCGATGGTGCTGTAGGTGATGTAGTTCATCAGCATCCCATAATTGCTGTCCCGGTCGGATTCGTTGTCGAGCACGGTGAGGTATTTCGACTGCATGAGGGCATAGCCGGTGCGGGTGTTGTACGTCCGGTTGCCGATGACCTCGTTGGAGTAGGAGTACATGTAATGGATACCGTAGCGCAGGTCATGCAACAGATTGTCGGCCAGCACGTTGTGCTGGCTGTTGTCGATGTAGATGCCATCGCGTGTCTCCCAGACCTCATTGCCGCGGATCTCGGCGTCGGTGACGGAATAGAGGTGAATGCCGTTGCCGCGGTCCTGGGAACGGATCCCCGGCATGCCGTGCACCGTGTTGCCGATCACGCGCGGACTCTTGCAGGCGTCCAGCCAGATGCCGAAGGCAATGTTGTCGAGTCGGTTGTCGCGGAGGGTGACACGCGCGGCGCTGCGTTCCACGAAGATGCCGGCATTCATCTGGGTCAGATTGCGGCCGGAATTGAGGATGGCCAGCCCGCGCAGGGTCACGTCCGGGGCGCTGATGCGGACGACGTCACCACTGCCTTCACCGTCGAGGATCGCCCCCGGCGCGCCGATCAGCGTGACCGGTTTGTCGATCTGCAGATGCACGACGTAGCGGCCCGCGGGGATGTGCAGTGTGGCACCGGCCGGCAGCCGGTCCAGGGCCGCCTGGATATCCCGCTCGTCCGGGGCCAGGGTATGTGTCTGCGGCACGGGCCCGGCGCCGGATTCCACGGCCGGGGCGGGCAGAGTGCCCATCAGCAGCAGGCCGGACAACAGGTGTGATGCGAGGGTGCGCAGGTGCAACGTCATGGGGAAGGTCAGGTCAAGCCGTCGCTGCGCGTTGGCGACAGCGGCAGGGTGTACATCTGATGCATGTTTCCAGCCGGTTTCTGGCCCGGCCATCCGTGCGGCGCATGCCGGAATCCAGAGATACGAAACGCTGGGTTCCGGCATGCGCCGCACGGACGGCGATGATTTTTCAATGCTACCCGGATGTCGGCGACGGCGGCGTCACGACCGCCGTCGCCTTCGATCCCGGGGCCTCAGGCCTCGACCAGCATGCGGCCGACCATCTCCATGTGCAAGGCATGGCAGAACCAGTTGCAATAATACCAGTGCACCCCCGGCTTGTCGGCGATGAAGGTCACCGAGGAGGTCTGCTGCGGGCTGATCTCCATGCTGACGCCGTGGTTGACCACACAGAAGCCGTGCGAGACGTCCTCGATCTGGTCGATGTTGGTGACCGTGACGGTCACCTCATCACCCTTCTTGACCTTGAAGTCGGTGAGGCCGAAGGTCGGCGCCGAGGAGGTCATGTAGACGCGTACCTTGTTGCCGTCACGGATGACCTTGTTATCCTGCTCCAGCACCACGCCATCCTGCTTGGCCCGGGCGACGGTCGCAGCGAAGAACGGATCGTCACGCTTCCACACCTTATCCGTACGGATCTGGTCACGGCGCACCAGGATGCAGTCGTGCGGCTCGGCGAACGCCGGGCCGTCGTGCACCAGCTTCATCTCCTTGCCGGAGATATCGATGAGCTGATCGTTCTCCGGGTGCAGCGGGCCGCAGGGCAGGAAACGGTCCTTGGCGAACTTGGACAGCACCACCAGCCACTTGCCGTCGGCGTCGCGTGACTCGGTGAGACTCGCGTGGTTGTGGCCCGGTTGATAGTGGACATCGAGCTTCTGGCGGATGTAGTTCACCTTCTCACCCTGGTAGGCCTTGATGGCATCGTCCATGTTCCATTTGACCACCTGGCTGTCGATGAACAGCGTGGTATAGGCATTGCCGCGGCCGTCGAAGGTGGTATGCAGCGGTCCCAGGCCGAGCTCCGGCTCACCGACGATGACGTCACGTGCATCTTTCAACTTATCATCGAACAGGTCGTCGAGCCTGTCGATGGCGATCATGGATACCGTCGGGGACAGCTTGCCGTTGGCGATGAAGAAGCGGCCGTCCGGTGAGGTATTTAGACCATGCGGGTTTTTCGGTATCGGGATGTAGCGGGTCAGTTCCGAACCATGGCGGCCGTCGACGATCGGCACCTTGGAGTCGCCCAGGGTGGTGAATTTGCCGGCCTTGACTGCGGCCTCGATGCGCGGGATGTTGAACACCACCGCCCAGTCGCGCTCGTTGCGCATCATCTCACCCAGGGTCACGCCGCCCTCGGAGTTGTAGCAGGTCGAGCAGGCGTACTTGCCGGTGTAGTCGGCGTCGGTATTGTCCAGGTTGCCGTCGACGATCACCTGCCAGGCGACCTCCATGGTGTCGGCGTTGATGGCGTTGAACATGGTGAGGTACTTGCTCGGGTCTTCCAGATCACGGCCGTCGTTGGTGTGCGGAATGGGGAACTCCGCATTCGCGAACACATAGTTGGTGCGTGGCACCTTCTGCAGACGCAGGCCGTGGATGGCCGACACGTTCGGGATGGTGGTGATCTTGTCGCACTTCATGATGTCCAGACGGATACGTGCGACGCGGGTGTTGGCCTTGTCGTTGATGAACAGATATTTACCGTCATACCGCCCGTCGGTCATGCTGATGTGCGGGTGGTGGGCGTCACCATTGAGGTATTTGGCACTGTCACCGAGGATTGCCTTGCTCTCGTTGGTGATGCCCCAGCCGGTGGCGCTGCAGACGTTGAACACCGGAATACGCATGATCTCACGCATCGACGGCACGCCGATGATGCGCACCTCGCCGGAGTGACCGCCGCTCCAGAAACCATAGTACTCGTCGAGTTCGCCCGGCCCGATATGGACCTTGAGGCCGCTCTCCTTGGCCTGCGCGGCTGTCATGCCCATCATGCCGGTACCGAGGCCGGCGCCGGCGACGCCGGCGAGTGCGGTGGCACCCAGGAAACTACGGCGTGTTACGCCTGGCTTGTCGGAATCCTTGCTCATTTTTCTACCTCCTTACTCAGGGTTTGCTGTGTTGATCGATGGCGCTGGCAGCGCCTTTTTCTACTGTGACCGGGATCTCTTTGAGGCCGGATGTGGCGCCGAGATCCGCTTCCATCTCCCGCGCCTTCGCGCGTGCGCGGCCGGCGCGTTCGTGGCGCTTGCGGCGCTCGACCAGCGGCGGGCACTTGTGGTCGTTCCAGTACGTGACCTGGCAATCCAGGCAGTAATGACACTCGTGGAGGTTGATCTCGCCGGTGGTGTGGATCGCCTGGATCTCGCACTCATTGGCACAGATCTGACAGGGATTGCCGCATTCGCGGCGTCGCCGCAGCCAGCTCACCAGGGCGAACTTGGTGGGCACCGCCAGCGCGGCGCCCAGTGGGCAGAGATACTTGCAATAGAACTTGCAGTTGAAGGCCGACACCACCACGAGACCGGCCGCGTATAAGATGAAGATCCACTCGCGATTGAAGCGCAGGGTAATGGCCGTCTTGAAGGGCTCGATTTCGGCATAACGTTCGGCGGTACCGAGCGACTGCAGCGAGATACCGAACAGCACCATCAGGATGAGGTATTTGATGCCCCACAGGCGGTCATGGATGATCTGCGGCAGCACGAACTGACGGACGCGGAAGTAGCGGGCAATCTCGTTGACCAGCTTCTGCAGCGCGCCGAAGGGACACAGCCAGCCGCAGTACACCCCGCGTCCCCACAGCAGCAGCGAGCCGGCAACGAAGGTCCAGAGGATGAACATGGTGGGATCGATCAGGAAGGTATCCCACTTGAAGTCGTGCATGAGTGCGCCGGTGAACGTC
The DNA here is from genome assembly GCA_019911805.1 of Gammaproteobacteria bacterium. Taxonomy (NCBI): domain Bacteria; kingdom Pseudomonadati; phylum Pseudomonadota; class Gammaproteobacteria; species Gammaproteobacteria bacterium. Next base: position 11,910 of record JAIOJV010000113.1, on the reverse strand, counting down.
AGCACGTTCACCACCGACAGCTGGCCGAGCAGGTACCAGCCGATGAAGAACAGCGTATAGACCAGGAAGCCGGTGCGCAGATAGAAAATCAACCGGGGGAAGCGCACCAGCCAGTCCTGCAACGCCATGATCAGCGTCAGCAGGATGAGGCTGCTCACCAGCACGAAGATCTGGAACTTGCGCTCGCTCCACACCTGTACCCAGATCGGCTCGTCGACGTCCGCCACGGCCGCCACCGGTTCGGGCCGTTCGATATACATCTCGGGGATATCATATTCACCGGCGAAGCTGGAGAACACGCTGTCGAGCGGACCGGTCTGGCGCTTCACCAGGAGTTCCAGGCGCCAGGGCTGACCCGGGTCGAATTCCTGGTCGGCGCGAATGATGAACATCCCCATCTCGCTGAACGCGGGCATACCCTCGGCATACACGTCGTTCAGGCGGTGATAATCCAGATCGCGGAAGGAGATCTCGCGGCCACCCTGAGTGAGCAGTATGCGGTCGAAGATGCCGCCGCGCACGTAGCCGGAGCCCTTGAACGAATAGATGCCGTTGGCCATGACGGCGATGGCCTGTTCGCCGGGTTTCAGTTCGGCCATCAGCCAGTTGAACTGGGATTCGCCGAGCAGATTGCGGCCGATGGTGGGCGCGTCGAGGTAGGCGTAATAGAGGTCGATGAAGGTATCGTTGGCCTTGTCGGCTGGCGCATCCTCCAGGCCTTCGGCCTCGGTCCCCTTGAAGGTCGCATCCACCTCGCCACGCGTCAGGAGCAGGCGGCGGATGGCGCCGTTGCCGGTAAGAAACTTCCAATCCTCTTTTTCGAACAGCTCGGTGCGCACCCGCGCCGGCTGGGTCGGCACGCTCGCATCCGGCTTGATGATGCCGCGCGACTCCGCGACCTTACGGCCCGAGCGCAGGATACCCTCGTTCATGACCATGACAGTCACGGTGGCCCCGGTGATGGCATCCACGTTGACGTAGCCGGGCCGTTTGCCGGCGCCCACTTTAATGCGCTCGCTGACGTTCTTGCCCTTGTACTGGGCGACGAACTCATCCAGCCGCGATTCCGGGATGCCTACCAACAGAATGGGCTCATGGTGTTCGAGCACCTTCACGCCGACGATGGTGCCTGCGGTATCGATGCCCACCAGATGGTTGACGGGTTTGCCGGAGTAGGCGGGGATGCGTGCCACGTCGTCGGTGCGGAAGAGATAACCGAGTACCTGGTCACCCTTCATTGCCGTCGCGGCCAGGGGCTCGCCCTCGAAGTCGGTGAACCGGTCGGCCGTGGGGAAGAACTGCTTTGCGGCGGGATAGGTGGCGGCGACCGAGGCGGCACCGGCATGCACCGCGATCAGCGACAGACACATCAGAAGCAGAAATCGGCGCAAGGAAAACCTCGATGAATCATGCACTACAGATACAGGTTCGTCAGTTAATCATCACGGTCCGGGAGCGACATTGATGCGTATCAAGAAAGTGAGGGATATGCCATATTCAGGCAGTGCATCTGACGCACCGGTCCTGGCGGCCGGGCATCTTCCGCGATTGGCCCGAATTTGTAAACCCAGTCACCACGGTCCCATCAACCCAGAAACCGCATGTGTCACGCAGGCACACGGAACGATACGGACTAAGACCTTTCGGCTACGGGAGAATCCGGAAATTTACGAAAGGCCGGGACACAGCGAGCTTTGCATTCTGTGTGCTTCCGTGTGTTTCCGTGGCCATCTGGCCGCGGGACGAGCTACGCCTTGCCCGCCAGGTGCCGGGGCAGGTCTCCGCGGCGCACCGGGGGGAATCGGATTGGAGAGGACATCAGGAAGACGGGCCGCGCTGCGCGTGCCGCGGGGATGGTCGTGCTGTGTGGTTCAGATGGGTTTCAGTCGTCTGTGGAGAGGTGCTGTGCCTCGACCTCGAGACGTTTGATCTGCGCGGCACTCAGGCGGGTCGCGAGCTGCACGAGGCTTTCGCGGGCCGCGGCGTCGCCGGCAGTCACGGCACGACTGTACCAGACATAGGCCTGTTCGGAGTCGCGTTCCACTCCGCGACCGTGCTCATAGGCCCAGCCGAGCCCCTGCTGCGCCTCGGGGATGCCGCCGGCCGCGGCACGCTTCCACCAGAAGGCGGCCTTGTCGTCGTCGACCGGTATACCGAGGCCCTTGTGGTAATGCCAGCCGAGGAAATGCTGGGCGAGCAGGTCGCCGTCGATCGCGAGCGCCTCGGTGAGCACGAACGAAGTCTCGAAATCGCCGCGTTTCAGGGCATCGACGGCGCGCCGCAGAATCGGATCTTCCTCATCGGCCATGGGCGCAGTGTACTCCTCACGGCCAGCCGCGAAAACAGGACGTTCACAATGGAATGGGGGCTCAGTCCCCCGCGCCCGCATAGCGAATGCCGGTCAGCCAGTAGCGGCGCTCTCCCTGCGGCGTCTGGACGCGGATCTCGTCGTCCAGGGCCCGCTTGAGCAGCGCTTGGGCGAGCGGCGAATCCATGCTGAGATGGCCGCGGCGCAGATCGAACTCGTCCGGACCGACGATGCGGTATTCCTGCGGGGTGCCGGCCTCGTCCTCCAGGGTCACCCAGGCGCCGAAGAACACCCGGTTCGGGTCGCCGGGCGGGCGCTCCACCACCTGCAGGTCGGGCAGGCGCTTCTGCAGATAGCGGATGCGCCGGTCGATCTCACGCAACTCCTTCTTGCGGTAGATATACTCGGCATTCTCCGAACGGTCGCCCTCGGCGGCGGCGGCCGTCAGCGCCTGGGTCACGCCGGTGCGCCGCTGCCACAATGACGTGAGTTCATCCTGCAGCCGCCGGTAGCCCACCGGTGTGATGTAGGGCGAAGACCTGGGTTGTGGTGGTCGGTAGCGGGACATACGGGTCTGGTCTCTGCGCAGTCACCGGGCGGGACTTTGGTTTATAGGTTCGGGCATCACTGTCCCATACCTTCTATCGTAAAAACACTGATTGCAGCCACGGAAACACACGGAAGCACACAGAATGCAAAGCTCGCTGTGTCCCGGCCTTTCGTAAATTTCCGGATTCTCCCGTAGCCGAAAGGTCTTAGTCCGTATCGTTCCGTGTACCTGCGTGACACATGCGGTTTCTGGGTTGATGGGACAGCAGTCCGTAGCGCTCATACCCGTGCGTTCCATGTAGGGAGTCTTGTACCCCCGGCTTACCCCGCAGGCTGCCCCAGGCGCTTCTGCAGGATCTTGTTGACCGCACGCCCCGCGGCGATCAGGCCGAAGGCGGCGGTGACGAAGCTCACGGAGCCGTAGCCGAAGCGGCAGTCGAGGTGCACACCGCGGATGCCGGGCTTCGCGTGGCTGACGGTCCCATCCGCCTTGGGATAGACGGGCTGCTGGGAGGAGAACACGCACTCCACCCCGAAGGTCTTCCTGGCGTCGCGCGGGAAGCCGTGGCGGTCGCGCAGCGCCCCGCGCACCTTGGCGGCCAGGGCATCGTTGTAGGTGCGGCTGAGGTCCTTGATCTGCACCTGGGTGGGATCGCTCAGGCCGCCGGCGCCGCCGGTGGTGATGATGGGGAGCTTGTTGCGCCGGCAATGATGGATCATCGCCGCCTTGAACGTGATGCTGTCGATGGCATCGATGACGTAGTCGTAGGCGTGGGCCGCGCCCAGGTGGGCGGTCAGATTCGCGCTGGTGACGAAATCGTCGATGAGGCGGCAGTCGCAGTCGGGGTTGATCTGCGCGATGCGCTCGGCCATCACCTGGATCTTCTTGCACCCGACCGTGTCGCTGCGCGCCGGCAGCTGCCGGTTGACATTACTGAGGGTGACCTCGTCGAAGTCGATCAGCGTGATGCGGCCGATGCCGCTGCGCGCGAGCGCCTCCGCCGCCCAGGAGCCGACGCCGCCGAGCCCTACCACGCACAGGTGCAGCGTGGGCAGCAGCGCATAGGCGCGCTCGCCGTAGAGGCGCTGGAGGGCAACGAAACGCTGATCGTAGTCGGACGGGGTCATGCCACTGTCGAATCAAATTGATTAATCATTTCAGCCACGAAACCCCCGAAAGTCGTCAAAGGCGAAAGGCGGCCACGGAAACACACGGAAGGCGGGGCTGTGGTGGGTTTTACATTCCGTGTGCTTCCGTGTGTTTCCGTGGCTGGTTTTTGTCTGAATGATCTTCGTGGATTCCGTGGCTGAAGTGAGTCTTGTCCGCGGCAAACGGGGTTTCCGGGCGTGTCATGATCGCGCCGGCCGCGGGCCGACCGGCAGCCACACTCGCACCCGGGCGCCATCGAGTGTGGGGCTGTGGTCGATCTCGATGCGGCCGCCGTAGGCCGCGGCGATATCGCGCACCATCGCCAGGCCGATGCCCTGGCCCGGCACGGTGCTGTCGGCACGCACGCCGCGGCTGAACACGGCACGGCGCTGCGCCGCATCCACACCGGGACCGTCGTCCTCCACCGTGATCAGCAGTGCGGCGCCGTCTGTGCCGTCCCCGCTGCCGGTTTTGATACCAGTACTGATATCAGTATCGATGCGGGCTTCCACCCGCACCCGCTGGCGGGCCCATTTGCAGGCGTTGTCCAGCAGGTTGCCGCACAGCTCCAGCAGGTCGGACTCGTCGGCGCGGAACTGCAGTGTCGCAGCGGCGTCCACGGTGAACACCAGCCGGCGTTCCGCGTAGACCTTCTCTAGCGTCCTGACGATGCGCTGCAGGGCCGGGGCGATGGCCACCGGCGCCAGCAGGGTGGTGCGCCCGGAGGTGGCGGCGCGCTGCAGCTGATAATCCACGATCTGACCCATGCGCTCGGTCTGTTCGCGCACGATCACGTGCAACTCCTGCGGATCACCCTGCCGGCTCGCGCCGTGCAACACGGCCAGGGGCGTCTTCAGGCTGTGGGCGAGGTCGGCCAGGGCGTTGCGGTAGCGGGCCAGCCGGCCGCGTTCACTGCGCAGCAGGGCGTCGAGGTTGTCGGTGAGGCCGCGCAGTTCGCGCGGGTAGCGGCCGCTGAGGCCGTCCTGGGTGCCGGCCTCGACCGCGGCCAGGTCGCGTTCAGCACGCCGCAGCGGCGCCAATCCCCAGCGCAGCACCAGCCCCTGGGCGAGCAGCAGACCCAGGGCCAGGGCACCGAACCACACCCACAGATTCTGGCGGAACCGGCTCACCTGGGCGAGGTAGGCCCCCGGCGATTCGCTCACCCAGAAACTGAAGCCGACGCTGCGACCGTCCGGGTCCTCGGCCAGATCCCCGGTCAGATCCCCGGTCAGGTCCCAGGCGACCCCCAGCCCGAGGCGGAACAGCCGGGGGTCGCCGTGCGGCGGGAGGCGGTCGAACTGCCAGGCGCCGGCGGACAGGCGCGGCGGCAGCGGCAGTTCCTGGCCGAGCAGCGAGCGCGACTGCCATGCGGCGGCACCGTCGTGTTGAATGACCTGGGCGTAGAGTCCGGAGCCGGGCCGGCGGAAGCGCTCATCGGGCAGCTCGGCCGGCAGTTCGATGCCGCCCTGCGCGTTCAGGTCGGCGGCGGCCAGCAGGCCGTAGATCTGCGCCTGCAGGCGCTCGTGCACGGCGCTCTCGGCGGATTCGCGGAAGGCGCGGTCGAGGGTCCAGCCCGCCAGCCCCAGGAAGGCCGCGAGCAGCAGACTGGTGGCGAGTGTCAGACGCGCATTGAGCGATTGCATCAGCCGCCGCGTGCCAGGGCGAAGCGGTAACCGCGGCCGCGCACCGTCTCGATGGGGTGCAAGCGGCTGTCGGGGTCGAGCTTGCGACGCAGCCGTCCGACGAACACCTCGATGACGTTGCTGTCGCGGTCGTAGTCCTGCGCATAGAGGCGCTCGGTGAGATCGGTCTTGGAGACGATCTCGCCGCTGTGCAGCATCAGGTGTTCGAGCACCTTGTATTCATAGGTGGTGAGGTCCACCGGCCGGCCGTCGACCTGGAGCGTCTGGGCGGCGGTATCGAGCAGCACCGGACCACACTGCAGGAGCGGCTGCGTCCAGCCCGCGGCGCGTCGCACCAGGGCTCGCAGGCGGGCCAGCAGTTCCTCGACCTCGAAGGGCTTCACCAGATAGTCGTCGGCGCCGGCCTCCAGGCCCTCGACCTTGTCCTGCCAGCGGCCGCGGGCGGTCAGGATGAGAATGGGGAAGTCCTTGCCGGCGGCGCGCAGGCGCTGGATCACCTCGATGCCGGAGAGCTTGGGCAGGCCGAGATCGATCACGGCGATGTCGACGGGGAATTCGCTCCCCGCGTACAGGCCTTCCTCGCCGTCGGCGGCGGTGTCGATGACATGGCCGGCCTCCTCGAGGTGGTCGCGCAACTGCTCACGCAGCCGGTCTTCGTCTTCGATCAGGAGTATGCGCATGGTCTGGACGGGTGCTCAGGATTCAACGGGCATCGAGGTGCAGCACCCGTACCCGGCCGTCGGGTGTGAGCACCTTGACGCGGTAGACCGGCCGACCGTCCTCGTCACGCGGTTCGGCCGACAGCACCTGGCCGCCGGTGCGGCGCTCGGCCTCGCGGACGGCATCGGACAGGCTGCGTCCGGGCGCCTCGCGGCGCGGCTCGGTGGCGCGCTGCCGCTGGGGGTCGGGGCGCGGGTCCGGGTCGCGCTGCTCCAGGCCGCGGGACCGGTCCATCTCACCACCACGGCGGCCCTCGTAGGCATCCTGGCGGGACGCACCCCGCCGCTCACCACGGTCGACCGGGGCCTCGTAGCGGCCACGGCCGTTGCGCATATCGTTGCCGTTGTCGTCGGGGCGTTTGGCCTGCGCCGCTGGCAGCGTCAGCAGCAGTGCGGCGGCGAGCAGCATCCCCGTGGTCAGACTGTTCGGTTTCATCTGGGCTACACACCTGCGTCGTTGCCGGTCGATGGTACGGTCCGCACCCGCGTCTGCCAAGCGCACGGAGTACGGTTCACGGTCTCGACGGTTCCAGTCTACGGCCACGGCCTGAATGCGGCCTGAATACGTGCGGCCTTGCCGTTCAGGCGGCATTCAGGCCGCCGGGGGTACCCTGAGACTGCGCCTCCCGTGGGCGAGTGGATTCGAAGGAGACTGGCCATGAAGACCTCGAAACGGACCCTGCCAGCTGTGGCCGCCGTCATGTTGGCCGTCACGGCGTTGATGGGCCCGGTACCCGGTCATGCCAGAGACGGCTACCGTTCCGACGGCCCCGTCGCCGTGCATTATCGGGACCGTGGCGGCGACCGCTACCGTCATGCTGACCGTGATCGCCACCATTGGCGCCACGACCGCGCCTATGGCCGGCACTACGCCGTGCCGCCGCGCCACCGCTACCGGTCGTATTACAACCCACCACGCTACTACGGTCCGCGTTACTACACCCCACGTTACTACACCCCGCGCCACTACTATGATGGGCGCGGGGTCTGGGATTTCACGCTGCGCTACCACTTCTACGACTGAGAGGGTTCCGCGATGCACAACGCCGTCACCCGGTGCGAGCCGCAGGTACCGGGTGCCGGCGGTGCTACAGCATGCGCCTGAGGACGTCCGCCTCGGGGCGGTCGAACAGGCGGTGCTTGATGGCGCCGGTCGCGTGCAGCACGATCAGCGCGAGCAGGAGATAGGCGAAGACCTCGTGCACTTCGCCGGCCGCCTCGGCCAGATCCTTGCTGGGTGCGAACAGCGCCGGCAGCGGCAGCCTGCCGAACAGCGCGACCGGCTTGTCGGCGAAATTGCTCATGGCATAGCCGGCGAAGGGCGTGGCGATCATGAGCAGGTACAGGCCCACCCGCGTGACTTTCGTGAGCACGATCTCCCAGCCCTGCAGGACGCTGGGCAGGGCGGGCGGCGTGGCGATGCGGCCCCAGGCCAGGCGCAGCCAGACCAACGTGAATACGATCACGCCGAAGGTCTTGTGAAAGGTGTAGAGCTGCAGCCGGTTGGGTGCTTCATCCGGTAGCTCCTGCATGTACACGCCGACGATGAGCAGAGCCAGGATCAGCACTGCCATGAGCCAGTGCAGCAACCGTGATAGTGGGTGATAACGGTCGGTGGCGATGTTCACATGGAACTCCTGTCACGGGGCGAAAAGACGGCCACTATAAACCAACCCGCCGGCACTCAGAAACGTGGCGCCGTCGACGTCTGCAGGCCCTCAGTCCCGCTGCAGCTGCGGCAATCCCTCCACCACTTTCTTGGGGCTGCCGTCCTGACGAAACAGACCCCAATGCCCCTCGGCCGGCTCGATCCGTCCGAACTGTGCCGCGAGCTCCTGCGGTTTCCAGGGTGCATCGAAGGCCTCGAAGTAGGCGAGGTTCTGTGCCGGACCGGCGGGCAGGGCATGCTCCAGCCCGCGCCAGAACGCCGCCTGCCGCGCCTCATTGAAGCCGCGTTCGGTCGGCGCGCTGGGCAGGCCGGTCTCCTTCACCAGGACGGGTTTGGGCGTAAGGTCGTGCAACCTCGCCACCACCTCGGCGACGAAGGCCACCGACTGGTCGACCTTGGCAGGATCGAACCAGGGCTCGAACAGGGGGTGGATGTTCGGCATCAACAGGTCCAGTTCGAGCAGGACGGGCGCGTCGGGCGAATCGAAATAGTGCGCGAAGGGTTCGCTGCTGGTCAACGGCACGCCGGGGAGGCGGTCGCGGACATAGGCCACGGCGGCGTGGAGATCCGCGGCCGTGTAGCGCTTCCAGAACAGGCCTTCGTTGCCGAGAATCAGTGCGGTCACCTGGCGTGGGTAGCGCTCCGCCAACGCGATCGCCTGGTCGAGTTCGGCGCGGTCGCGCGGTTCCCAGACGCCGATGACGACGGCCTCGAAGCCTGCGCGGACCGCGAGCGGCACGATCTGCGCCTGGCCGTCGCCCAGGCCGTAGGTGATCAGCCCGGAGAAGTGCGGCCGCAGGCGCCGCAGATCGGCGGCGATGCCGTCCGCGGTCGCGGCCCGGGGCTGGCCGTCGCGGACGGAGAAGCTGCGCGGCACATAGGCCACGAAGCGCTGGGTGGCGAGCGTCGTTGCCAGCGGTATACGTTCGGATCCGGCGCTGCCGCAGCCGGCGAGGGCGAGCAGGGCCGTCAGGGCGAGGGCTGACAGGATGCGTTCGAGGCAGGGCATGACGGTCAAGCTCCCGGCGCGGCGCGAGGCTTTGTTAAGGAATCTCTGATCCATTCGCCGTACCGTCATTGCGAGCGCAGCGCGGCAGTCTCCTTCGACGGCAGATCAGTAACTTGGAGATTGCCACGTCGCTACGCTCCTCGCAATGACGGGTCAGCCAGAGGCTCCTTAATGTGGATTGGGGAGTGTAGCGCCGCCGCTTCTGCGCCGCTGCGGCACTGTGGTTAGAATGGCGGTATGGAACTGTTCGATACCCATTGCCACATCGACGTCGCAGCCTTCGCTGCCGACCGTACGGCCGTGCTCGCCCGGGCGCGGGCCGCCGGTGTCACGCGCATACTGGTGCCGGCGGTCACCGTGGACGGCTGGGGCTTTCTGGTCGAGCTGTGCCGACGCGAACCGGGACTGCTGCCGGCGCTGGGCCTGCATCCCGTATACATCGACCAGCACCGGGATGCGGACGTGGACACGCTGGCGGAATGGGTGGAGCGCGAGCGCCCCGTGGCCATCGGCGAGATCGGCCTGGATTATTTCGTCGCCGGACTCGACCGCGAACGCCAGCAACACCTGCTCGAGGCGCAGCTGATCGTGGCGCGCGACAGCGGGCTGCCGGTGGTGCTGCACGTGCGCAAGGCCCACGACGCCATGCTGGCCACTCTTAAACGCATTCGCGTGCAGGGCGGTATCGCGCACGCCTTCAACGGCAGTCTGCAACAGGCAGGGCATTACCTCGATCTCGGCTTCAAGCTGGGCTTCGGCGGCATGCTCACCTACGAGCGTTCCACCAAGCTGCGGCGGCTGGCGCAGGCGCTGCCGCCGGAGGCGCTGGTGCTGGAGACCGACGCGCCCGACATGACCGTCGCCGCGCACCACGGCGAGCGCAACAGTCCCGAATACCTGCCCTACTGCCTGCAGGCCCTGGCCGCCGCGCGCGACGAGCCGCTGGAACGCATCGCGGCGCTGACCACGCGCAACGCCATCGAGGTGCTGGGGTTGGAGCGGCACGCATGAAACATCCAGGGGCATCGAGTGCATGAAGTGCGTCATCTACAAAGGCAGCCGCAAGGCGGATACCTATCTATACATTGAACGCGAGGATGACTTCTCGTCGGTACCCGAGGCGTTGCTGCGCATGCTCGGTCGCTTGGAGCGGGTGATGGCGCTGGAACTCGTGGCGGGCAGGACGCTGGCGCAGGCCGATCCTGAGCAGGTGCGGCAGCTGCTGCGCGAGCAGGGTTACTATCTGCAGATGCCGCCGCCGCAGGAGCGCTCGCTGCAGTAACCATCCTTCCCCCTGCCGGTGCACCAAAAAAAACCCCGCCTCATCGGCGGGGTTCAAAGTCTCGAAATCGCCCCCTGTTAACCACCACTTGGAGTTGCGCGAACCAGTTGGCAGTAAATCAGCGATCCGAGTACCGATACGCCCCAGGGCACGGACATGCCCTTCATACTGGAAACGGGGGTGTCGGGCCAAGGCCAAGCGGCCTCAGCGAAGCCATAGTCTAGCCTGCTTTGCCCGCGGCTGTGAGGGGGGGCCGCAGGTATTTTTTGGGCAGCGCGGCGATCGACGGTGTAACAATCCGTTACCCGGTAAGATATTATCTCGTTTATAATAAACATACAGTAACATACTGTTATATCGCATATTTATAAATCAACACCCACCCACCCGGCGGCTGCCCGCAGTGCCTCTTCGCCACTGTGAATCCTGACCGATCAGGGGGTTGGGAACGATCTCACCGGAAGCGCCTGAGGCCCCGCCGGAGGGTGGTCCGGGCGGGCGCGGGGCCGACGCGATGCCTCGTGGGACGTAGGGGAGAGCGCCCCGGCCGCCTGCGCTAGACTCTGAATCTCTACCGCGACGCCGGCGACCCTGGCTGCCCCGCACAGGATCACTTAGATACCGTAGGCCACAGCCAGCGCGCGCATTGCTGGACTGTCATGGCCTCGTCCGTGTGTTTCCGTGGCTGAGACGGGGTCTCCATAAATACATCCGAGAGAGGTAACGACCATGCTCTGGAATCGCAAGCCTGCGCAGATGCCCACGTCCGAGGAAGCCCTGCCGGGGCGCACCGTGGCCATGCCCGTGCCCGAACGGCATGTCGTCAACGGCCACCGGTTGACGCCACCTTTCCCCGCAGGCCTGGAGCTGGCGTTGTTCGGCCTGGGGTGTTTCTGGGGTGCGGAGCGCAAATTCTGGGAGACGCCCGGGGTCTATTCCACGGCCGCGGGTTATGCGGCCGGCCATACGCCGAACCCGACCTACCAGGAAGTCTGTTCGGGGCAAACGGGCCATAACGAGGTCGTGCGCGTGGTGTTCGATCCGGCGAAGATCGCCTACGCGGATCTGCTGCGCGTCTTCTGGGAGGCCCATGACCCGACGCAGGGCATGCGCCAGGGCAACGACGTCGGCACGCAGTACCGTTCCGGCATCTATGTCTATTCGGAGGAGCAGCGCCGGGTCGCCGAGGCCACGCGCGCGCGCTACCAGGCGGCCTTGACCGCGGCTGGCCGCGGCACCATCACCACCGAGATCCTCGCCGCGCCCGCGTTCTACTATGCCGAGGAGTATCACCAGCAGTATCTGGCCAGGAACCCCGGCGGCTATTGCGGCCTGGGTGGGCTGGCGGTGGCCTATCCCACCGAGGCAGAGGCCTGAGCCGACCCGCCCGTCACGCGCCTCAGAGGTCCGGCAGGACCATGGCCGGTGGCCGCCGCGGGGGCCGATCCTCGTCGGCGGGTGGCCGGTGCTTGTGGTCCCGTTGATCGCGGGGTCGATGGCGGGGCGGGTAGGAATGGAGCCAGGGCGCGCTGCCGTAGGGCGTGGCCGGTACGACGATAACGCGCTCGGGCGGGGGTGTCG
>JAIOJV010000112.1 GCA_019911805.1 Gammaproteobacteria bacterium | reverse complement strand
CGCCCACCACCTTGCCTCTCGTATCTCCTGTCATACAGGCATGTTCATGACATCCTGATACGCCTGCACCAGCTTGTTGCGCACCTCGGTTATGGCCTGAAACGACAGGCTCGCCTTCTGTGTGGCGATCATCACCTGCGTGAGGTCGGTGTTGGGATCTCCCCGCGTGAAGGACTCCACCAGCGTTTTTGACGTAGCCTGCGCGCCGTTGACCTGATCGAGCGACTGCCTGAGCAGTGCGGAGAAGTCCGCGCCCTGGGGGTTCTCGGCAGGCCGGGACGTGTTGCCGGTCTGCGCCGCCGCGGCCATCGCCCGCATCTGGGTCATGATTTGATTCACATCGATATCGGCCATCTCGTCGTGCTCCGTGTATCAGTGTCCCGCCGGCGCCCGTATCGGCACCGGTACTGTTCGCCGCGCCCGCATCCGCTGGGACGGAGTCGCTATGCAGATTTCACACCACACATACTTCATCCTGAAAACTCGCTTCAGCCCCGGGTCAGCCGGGCAGGGCAATGCCGGCCTCGCGCATGCGCGCCAGCTTGTAGCGCAGCGTGCGCGGGCTGATGCCGAGACGTTCCGCCGCCGTCTTACGGCTGCCGTTGCCGGCCGCCAGCGCCTCCAGGATCAACTCCTGTTCGCGACTGCGCAGATCCCGATCCAAGCCCTCGGCTTCAGGCCCGGATTCGGACCCGGATTCGGACCCGGGGGCCTGGGCCGGCGTGTCCCACGGCGTCGTGGCAATGGAAAGCTCACCGCCACAGACCTCGAAGTGCAGATCCACTGTCTCGATGCAATCACCGGACATGAGGATGATGGCGCGCTGCAGAACGTTCTCCAGCTCACGCACATTGCCCGGCCAGGGATGTGTGAGCAGCCGCTGCTCGGCATTGGGGCAGAGCAGCGGCAGCGGCCGGCCGGATGGGCAATGCTTCTCGATCAACCGCTGCGCGATGGGCAGGATATCGCGCCGGCGCTCCCGCAACGGCGCGATGCGCAGCGGCAGCACATTGAGACGGTAGAACAGATCCTCGCGGAAACGGCCGGCGGCCACTTCGTCGCGCAGATTACGGTTGGTGGTGGCGATGACCCGCACGTCCAGGGCAATGACTGTGCGCCCACCCAGGCGCTCGACCTCGCGTTCCTGCAATACGCGCAGCAGTTTTGCCTGCAGCGCCAGGTCCATTTCGGAGATCTCGTCGAGCAGCAGAGTGCCGCCCTGGGCCTGCTCGAACTTGCCTGCATGGGCCTGGTACGCACCGGTGAAGGCGCCCTTCTCGTAACCGAACAGCATCGCCTCCAGCATATTCTCGGGAATGGCGGCGCAATTGATGGCGACGAACGGTCCTTTGGCCCGCTGCGACCGGGCGTGGATATGCTGCGCCAGCACCTCTTTGCCGGTACCGGACTCACCGGCAATCATCACGGTCGCATCGGTCCTGGCCACGCGGTTGGTGACCGCCAGCAGCTCACGGCTGCGGCGGTCCTCGGCGACCATACCTGTATCCTCGTCAGGTGCAGTCGGCAGATAGCGGTTCACCATATCGACCAGCACAGCGGCCGCAAATGGCTTCAGCAGATAGTCCGATGCACCACTGCGCATGGCATCGACGGCCTTCTGCACCGTACCGTAGGCCGTCATCAGCACCACCGGCAGATCCGGATGACGGCTGCGGATGCGCTTGAGCAGGGCATGTCCGTCCATGTTCGGCATCTGCACGTCGCTGACCACCATGCCGATGGACGCGTGCTCCAGAGTCTCGAGGGCTGCATGACCGTCCATGGCCACCGCGACCGCGTAACCGGCGAGTTCCAGCGTGTCGCACAGTGCTTCACGCAGGCTCGGGTCATCTTCAACGATCAGGACGCTAGCTGGGTTCATGCGGGATTCCTCAGTTGACGCCGCAGACCGCACTACCGGGTGCGGCCGCATTGAGATAGCGCGACCGGCCGCCACTGGGCAGGGCCGTGGCCGCGGCATTGGGAAACTGGATGATGAATTCGGTGCCTCCACCCGCCGGGGTCTGCACTGCGATGCGCCCCTGATGCGCGCGCACCGTCTCCTTCACGACCGCCAGACCAAGGCCGGTGCCACCGCTGCGGGTGGTAAAGAACGGCTCGAAGATGCGCTCCCGCAAGCCTGCGGGGATACCAGGCCCATGGTCGCGCAGCCGGATCTCCACCAGTCCGGTGCCGGTGAGTCGTGCCTGCAGCTCCAGTACCGGCGTGGTAGTGCTGGCCTGCAGGGCATTGACCACCAGATTGCCGAGTGCACCGAGCACGGCATCGCGGTTTCCGCAGAGGCTGGCATCGGCCGCCTGGTTGCATACCTGCCAGTGGGCACCGGCCTGCTGCAGTTGCTCTTCGACACTACGCTGCAAGGCATCGCACAATTCGCCCACGGTGAAGTGCTCGTCGTCGACCTGCCCACCGCGCGCGAAGGACAACATATCGTTGACCAGCCGCTCCAGGTGCTGCAGCCGCTCCAGCAGTCGCCCGGAAAACCGTGCACGATCGCCGGCCGGCAATTCGTCCTTGGCGAGATGCGCCGCGTACAACATGGCCGCCGACAGTGGCGTGCGGATCTGGTGCGCCAGGCCTGCCGCCATCTCCCCCAATGCACCGAGGCGCTGCTGGCGGTCGAGCACCCCCTGCACGGCATCGGTCTCGGCCGGCTGATGCGGGTGCCCGGCACGTGCCCGGACCAGCTCGGTCGTCAGCACGGCGACCCGCCCCTCAAGCGCCCGATACGCATGCTCGAGCTGTCGCGACCGCTGGTTGAACGCGTCGAATGCATCGACCAGTACTTGGCTGGGAGAGGGATTCATGGGCTGCCGGGACTCCACTGCGACTGTGACTGTGGATGGCAAAAGCAACAAGCGTGCCTGTACACCAGAATGCTTTTCTATCAGTTACTTAGAAAGCCAAATCTCTGGGGTCGTCAAATTGACGACGCCTCCCTGCCCCTGATTGACCGCGCGCCGCCCCACCCGGCCACTGCCGGGCGTGGCGTACGGGCAAAAAAAACCCGGGACGGGCCCGGGATCATTCGAAGAACATCTTTGTTTTTAGTAGGTTGAAACTCCTGTTTGCAGGCCCGTCAAAGTCCCGCCGCCTCACCACGCTGCAGACCATATTTACGCAGCTTCTCCACCAGCGTGGTACGCCGCATACCCAGGCGCTTGGCGGCATGCGCCACCACACCGCCGGCATCGTCCAGGGCCTGCTTGATATAGGTGACTTCCAGGTGGCTCAGGTGCACCTTCAGGTCGAGCCCGCCGCGGGGCAGGCGTGGCTCATCGAAATCCAGTGGTTGCGGATCGATCACCAGATCCTCACTGAGTTTCGGATTGGGGACCACTCCCTCTTCCAGCTGAAATTTCTCCGGCAAGTCGCCGATGTCCACCACTCCGAAGGGATGCAGGATCGCCATCCGTTCAATCAGGTTGGCCAGCTCGCGTACATTGCCCGGCCACGGGTAATGACACAGGACCATGACGGCCGCCGAGGTCAGGCGCACCGAGCCGCGCTTTTCGTGCTCGATGCGGCGGATGAGTTCGTTGATCAGCATGGGGATGTCTTCGGCGCGTTCCCGCAGCGGCGGCATCTCGATGGGGAATACGTTCAGACGGTAGAACAGGTCCTCGCGGAACTTGCCCTCCTTGATGGCGTCCTCGAGATCGCGGTGGGTGGCCGCGACCACGCGCACGTTGGCCTCAATGCTCTTGTTGCTGCCGACACGCTCGAAGGTGCGCTCCTGCAGCACCCGCAGCAGCTTGACCTGCATGGCCAGGCTCATGTCACCGATCTCATCCAGGAACAAGGTGCCACCCTCGGCCATCTCGAAACGCCCCTGGCGCGCACTGATGGCACCGGTGAAGGCACCCTTCTCGTGGCCGAACAGTTCCGATTCGAGCAGGTCAGCCGGGATCGCACCGCAATTGATCGGCACGAAGGCCTTATCACGGCGCGCGGAGTTGTAGTGCAGATTACGGGCGACGACCTCTTTGCCGGTGCCGGATTCGCCCAGGATCAGCACATTCGCGTCCGAGTCGGCAACCTGTTGGATATGTTTGCGCACCTGCTGGATGGCGCGGCTGCTGCCGACCAGGCTGCGGAACAGATCGACCGGACGCTGGCGACCGGCTCCCTGATGGGCCTCACGATAGACCTCGGCCTGGTGCAGCGCATTGGTGACCTGACTGTAGCGCGGCGGCAGTTCGATGCGGCCGAGGATGCACGAACCGGCATCGATCTGCACCGTAGGCTCCTTACCCTTGTGTGCCAACAGGAAGACCGGCAGGTGCGGGTCGAGGTCGTGTATCTCCTTGAGCAGCTTTTCCAGTGCCTTGTCGGACTTGCACTGGCCGATCATGATGGCGATGAACTCGCCAGGCTCTTCTATCGCATCCCGCCAGCGATTGCAGTCAGTGACCAGCACCGGGCCACAATCGATGAAGTTCAGTACCGCGGTGAGTTCGTTGCCGCGCTCGGCATCCGCCTCGATGACCAGCACCTTGCCGTCGAAAGACATAGTTCTCCCTCCAGGGTCGCAGGCAACCAGGGTTGTTGCCTGATACCGGACAGGAGGTGGCTTCTGCTGGCACACCGGACACTGCCCGGATCACATGATCGTGTTCTAGTAAAGCACTGAAAAAAATAAATGTCAAAAACCCGACGTCAATTTAGCGGTTTCTAATATATGAGCGCAAGTGCTTGATAAGGACGGGGCCACATAGAAGGGTCTGGGGAGGGGTATGTCCGGAAGGCGCCATACCGCCGTCAGGCTGCAGTGCAGCTACAAACTATCACGGCAAACAGACCGTGTCGGCAAGGCCGGGAACCGGCGGGGGCGGGATGTATGCGGGTGAAATTGAGAAACCATTTGCCACGGAAAAACACAGACAAGCTCATAGACCTCACACTCGACATCCCACAGCACCTGCCACGTACTGCGGCAGCACTTCATGACGCGGTTTCATTTCGATGTCTTCCGTGTACTTCCGTGCGTTTCCGTGGCCAATGTAGTTCTTGGGTGTATGGGACAGCAGTGGCTCATTGTATAAAGCCGGGAAACCAAACTGCGGAGGATGACTCTGGGTTTACAAGTTGAATTTCTTTCCGTGTCGTTCCGTGTGCTTCCGTGGCAAGCGCGCTTTCCAGTTCTTAACGCCGATGCTGTCCGTAGGCCCGTACCGCGTTCCGGCCATGCCCCATCTCGCGCAGCTGGCCACCGAGTTCGTCCCGGTGCTGCTGCGCGAGCTGGATGACCTCCCGGTCGGCGGCCAGGATCTCGGTGAGCAGGGCCTCGTATGTACCCGCCCCGTGCGGGGCCAGTGCAGTGCACACGGCCTGTAACACCGGCCGGCGCTCATGCTCGACGACCGCTACGGCCTCCCAGTCACCGGCCCGCGCGCGGGCCAGCAGGTCCCGCGTGAGTCCGTGCAGGCGGGTGCAGTCGTCCGGCAGTATCGCCAGCACGGTGGTGGTCGTTTCAGACACTGGCATGGGTCTCGCGTGGTGCCTGCGGCGTGCTCACCTGCTCGCCGATCGCATCCCAGGCCTCCTTGATCTGACCGAGCAGGCTCGTCACCTCGTCGAGAATCGCCGGGTCATTGCGCAGATTGGTCTCGATCAGGCGTCGAACCATATAGTCGTAGAGGTCTTCGAGATTCTGCGCCAACGGGCCGCCGGCCTCTTTGTCCAGGCTGATACGCAGGCCATCGATGATGGAGATCGCCCAAGTGATGTGTTTCGCCTTCTCGCCCAGCCGGCCCTGTTGCATGAAGCTGTGCGCCAGACGGATCTTCTCCAGCGCACCGTCGAGCAACATCTGGATGAGCCGATGCGGACTCGCGGTGGCGATCTGGGTGCTGGCACTCAGGTGCTTGTACTGCTGCAACGCCGCGCGCGCATTGGCGTAATTCATGGTTCGTTCTCCCCTACCTGCTGGTTACTGGGTACATCTGTGGTACGCCGACCCCGACGGGTTCGAGCGGCCGCACCCGTCTCGACTCGAAGGGCGCTTGCTTACACCGATGCTTTAGAAAAATGGCCACGGAAACACACGGAATGACACGGAAACCAAACGGTGGCTATGGATCCCAGGTTTATACATTGCGTTCTTTCCGTGTATTTCCGTGGCCAAGCAGGGTGTACGTACATGCCATGAGGTCTCGACTCTGATCCATAGCGGCGCGGTACGGAGCGACTTCAGCGTTTTTTCGTCCCACCGATGGTCGGCAGATTCTCCAGCTGCTGTTCCAGATAACTGCCGGTCGCCTTCAGCTGTCCGACCAGAAGATCCATGGCGGTGAACTCCGCCCGCAGCCGCGCCTCCAGGGCATCCATGCGACGGGCCAGGGTCTCGCGCTGCCCGTCGATATCGCCGATCCGCGACTCGATACCGGCGATCCGGCCATTGATCGAGCTGTCGTCGGCCAGCATGTCGATGACGAGGTTGTTCAGCCGGTCACCGACGCCACGTGAAAAGGACAGGCTGCCCAGCATGCCGATCCCGGTACCCGATACCTCGGTACGCAGCCCCTGCGCCGCGCCCGTACCGATCAGGGTACGGCCGGAGCCGGTCGCCGGGACACCGCCGATGCTGCCGGCGACATCCTCACCCGTGACACCCGCGCCCGTGTTCAATCCCAGGGTGGCAGCGCTGCTGCTGTCCATACCCGTGATCTCGACGCTCGAGGCGCTGCCGTAGCGGGTCGAGCCGATCACGAAGCGATTGGTATCGGTATCGAACGCTACGTTCACCGCCACCCCGGCGGCGCGCAGATTGGCATCGCCGTTGATGCGGGTCTGCAGTTCGGCGGCGAGCTGCGCACCCGTATAGGTCCCGTGCGTCAGCGTCAGCGGGGCGGTGCTGACACCATCAATGCGCAGCGAGAGGTTGTCGTTGGCCGCATCGACCGCGATCGAGCCGCCGTAACCGAAGGCACTGCCCGTATAGCTCCCCTGGGTGGCCTGGCGGGTGACCTCGACCGCGTAGTCGCCCGGCTGGGTCGTCGCACTCGCGCCGGCATAACGCAGATTCGTGCTGGTGCTGCTGCCGCTGACCGAGAACAGGCGCCCGACGGCCTCCGGGTCGCGCGCCAGCGCGGCATCGAGCCGCGCTGCATCGATGGTCAGCGTACCGTCCCGCGCAGTGGTCACGCCGATATCCGCCAGCGCACCGAACGGCCCGTTCAGACCCGGCATCTCCTGATTGAGGGTGGCGCGAATGTTATTGACCAGCCCGCGCAGTGCGGCATCGCCGGTCAGCGCACCCCCTTTACGGGTCGTGGGGTCGTAGCTGGAGACGTCCTTCACCGCGGTCAGCAGCTCGTTGTAGCCGGTGACGAAACTCTGCACAGCGTCGCGGGTCGCGCCGGTGTCGCGGGCGATGTCGAGGTTCACCACCTGGCCGGCGCTGAGCTGCTTGAGATCGAGGGTGACGCCGCCGATGGCCCCGCTGACGCTGTTGCTGGCGCTGGTCACCGCCAGGCCGTTGATGCCGAGCCGCGCATCCTGGGCCGCGACCGTCTGTTCCAGGTTGGTCGCGCTCGCGTTGAAGGCCAGCCGCGACAGCCCGTTCAGGTCGGTGTGATCGCCATCGGCGTCGTTCACCTCGATCTGCAGGCTGTTGGCGGCGCCGGAATCGACGGCGCTCAGGGTCAGGCGGTACTGGCTGCCGTCGTAGATGATTCCCGCGTGCACGCCGAGGTCAGCGGCATTGATGGCATCACGCAGACCGGAAAGGGTGTTGTTGGACGAATCCACCGTGAGCGTGCGGGTGGCCGTATTCGGATTGAGGGTGAAGCCGTTGTAGGTGTCGGTCCCGGTATCGTAGTCGGTGGTGCCGGACCTGAACGTCAGGGTGCCGCTGCCGATGACGGCGTTGAGGTCGTCTACACCGTTCATGACCAGGGTGTGCGTCTGGGCCAGGGCATCGACACTGATCCGATAATTGCCGGCCGCGGCGGTGCTGCCGGCCCGCGCTCCCAGGATGCCCGGGTCGCTGCTGGTGGCGGTGAGGGTATCGAAGGTACTCGCCCGGCTCAGTGGGCTGAGGGTCGTGCGGAACTGCTCGAGGGCACTCTTGACACCGCCGTAGGCGGAGATCTCGGCCTGGTAGCGGCTCTCGCGGTTGGCGAGGCGCAACTCGGCGGGCTCGCGTTCGGCGGCGACGAGTTTATCGACCAGACCGTTGATATCGAGCCCGGAGCCGACGCCCGGTGCCATGATTGAAGCCATGTCTGCCTCCCCTCTCTTGTCAAACCGGATCAGTCAGGGGTGTCTGCGATCGGGTGTGAATGGCACTTACTTAAAACCCTTTTTTTGGGCCACGGAAACACACGGAACAACACGGAAAGAGGCTTTTTGTATAAAGCCCAGAAACCCAACCACGGCTGGGGATCCTGGGTTTGCAGCGTAAATTCTTTTCCGTGTTGTTCCGTGTGGTTCCGTGGCCAAGAAGGGGTTTAAGTAAGTAGCATTCGAATCTGAAATCTGGAATGCCATGTGTGCCCGCAGCCTCAGGCGGGAAAATGCAAGATCAGGGCCAGCCGCTTCAGACCCGTGCCTCCAGCAACAGGCCATCGACCTGCTTGTCGTCCAGTTGGCGCAGGTGGCGGGCCAGGGCCAGCACCTCCTCGGCCGGGATCTGGCGCACAACCTCCTGGGTATCCCCATCCACGACCGTGATGACGGTACGGCCGAGGGCCTCGTCGACGTTGAATTGGAGTTCACGACGCACTGTCTGCACATAGCTGTCGATGTCTTTCACGGCCTGGGCAAGCTCTTCGCTGTGGTCGGATGGATCCGCGGCGCTGGTGCCGACGGAAGGCGGCGGTGTGCCGCCCATGGCCGGCGTTTGCCGGTCCGCTGCCAGTGTGCCGCGCTCGATGGCCACCCGCGGCGGTACCGGCAACAGGCCGATAGTCGGGGGGGTGAGCGGGCTGGTCGGAAGACTGCTCATGGCGGATCACCTCGCGGCCGGATGGGCCTCTGGGCAGGTGCCGTCAGTACGGGTGGTGGGCGACCGGTGCCCGGGGCTCTCCCCGGGCACCGGCAGTCCCGATCCCTTACTGCAGCAGCGACAGGGCCAGCTGCGGCAGGCTGTTGGCCTGTGACACCATGGCCACGCCGGCCTGCTGCAGAATCTGCGCGCGGGTCATCGCGGCGGTCTCGGCCGCAAAGTCCGCATCCATGATCCGGCTGCGTGCCGCCGAGAGGTTCTCGGAGGTGATGCCGATGTTGCTGACCACCGCGTCGAAGCGGTTCTGCAGGGCACCGAGGTCGGCGCGGGAGCCGTTGATCTCGGTCAGGGCGCTGTCGACCACCTGCATGGCGATCTGGGCACCGTCGGCGGTGGAGATGTCGATCTGCGACACGACATAGCTGTTGGTGGTCGCGGAACCGGCGGCCGTCGGGGCGAAGTTGGCCTGCACGGCCGTGGCGGCCTGCCCGCTGAACGTGATACCCTGCGAGCTGGTGCTGTTGATGGTGACGGCACCGTAAGAGGTTTGCGATACCGCGTTGCCTACGCTGCCCATACCATTGACGGTGGTGGTGAAGCCGCCCGCAGAAGCACCCGTACCGAGAGTCTCAATGACCTCGATATTGGCACCCGTCGAATTGGTGAAGGCCAGATCACCACCTGCGGCCGTTCCACTGACAGTGATTCCAGCAGCAGTCAACGCCGCGCTGGCAGTTCCTATCGCTGTATCCACATTGGCTGCGGTGACGCCAGCAGCCACACCACTCATGACATCCACACCACCCACAGACAGGCTATAGACCCCACCAGCGGTCGTGGTGAAAGCACCCAGACTACCCGTGGCGGTAGCAGCGGCCGTCGCGCTCACGCCTTCGATGTTCGCCGCATTGATCGAACCCGCGATGGCGGAGGCATCTCGGCTGGTATCCGCGACGGCCACGCCGTTGATGCTCATGCCGGAGAGGCCACCCGCTACTCCAGTAGTACCGCCACCGGTCGTGACCTGGGCATAGCTGCTGATATCCGTCGCACCCAGCACCGACGTCGTGGCGTTGGCGATGGAGGCGATGGACACGGTCTGATTGGCGTTGGCGCCGACCTGGAAATCCTGGTTGGTAAAGCTGCCGTCGAGCAGGGTCACGCCGTTGAACGAGGTCGTCTGGGCGACACGGTTGATCTCCTGTTTCAGCTGATCGACCTCCGTCTGCAGGGCGGCGCGGTCGGAGGCGCTGTTGGTGGCGTTGGCCGACTGCACCGACAGCTCGCGCATGCGCTGCAGCATGTCGGTGACGCCACCCAGGGCACCCTCGGCGGTCTGCGCCAGGGAGACACCGTCGTTGGCGTTGCGGGCCGCCTGGTTGAGGCCGCGGATCTGGGTGGTGAAGCGCTCGGAGATGGCCAGGCCGGCGGCGTCGTCCTTGGCGCTGTTGATGCGCAGGCCCGAGGACAGGCGCTCCAGCGAGGTGTTCAGGGAGCTCTGCGAGCTGCCCAGGTGACGCTGCGAATTCAGTGATGCGATGTTGCTGTTGATGACAAGTGCCATGAGTGCTCTCCTTGATCCCGCGCCTTGCTGTGCAGGGCCGGGATACAGGTTTTATACATGGCGGATATACCTCGTCCCGATGGGTAAGATATTCACCGCCTCCGGACACGCTAGCGGCGCCGGCGGGGCGATCTTTAAGGCGGTCGTGCGATTATTTTACGGGCCGCTGTGCGTGATGGATGGCCACAGAGGGACACGAAGGCAAACGAACGTACACGATGGCCACGGAAACACACGGAAGTACACGGAATGCAAAACCCGCCGCCGCCCCACCTTCCGTGTTCTTCCGTGTGCTTCCGTGGCCAAAATGGGTTTTCAGGATAAAACGTCTTCCGTGTGTTCCGTGGCAAAAAGGGGTTTGCCCGTGCCTTCCGTGGCGAATGGGTGGGCGGTGCCTACAGATAATCGAACAGCGACAGGTTCTGCACCCGCACGAAGGCCTGCTGCGCCGACTGGAGTACCAGCTCCTGCCGGCTGAGGTCGATGGAGGCCTGGATGATGTCCAGGTCCTGTACCTGGGAGCGGGTCGTCTCCAGCTGCAGGGCGTAGGCGCTGTTGACCTGTTCCTCCCGATCGAGCGCATTGAGACGCGCGCCGATGTTGGTGCGCGCGCTCAGCAGCCTGTCCTGCGCCTTGTCGATCTCGGTGAGCCGTACCGGGTCCGGGGTGTTGGTCTCGAGGTCCGTCGCGAGGCCATTCAGGGTGGTGAAGATATCCTGATAGCCACTGCCGTCGGCATTCTCGATCTTCATGAAGACATCGAAACCGGAGTCGCCCATGGCGAGGGTGCGTGACGGACCGACCTGGATCTGGCGCTGTCCCTGATCACCGTGGAAGCTGACGGTACCGGCCCCATCGTCGCTGAAGGGCCGCACACGGGCCTGCGATCCGGCGAAGATGTACTCGCCGCTCTCATCCTGGGTATTCGCCAGGCCCAGGATATGATCCATGAGCTGACGCACCTCCTGCGCCATGGTCTGCCGATCGGCCGCGCTGTAGGTGGCGTTGTTGCCCTGTACGGCCAGCTCGCGGGCACGCTGCAGGGCGTCATCCACGGCGGTCAGGGTGGTCTCTTCGCGCTGCAGGCCGGTTGCGACCGTCCTGGCATTGGTCTGGTACTGGGCCGTGATGGCGATGGACTCGCTCAGGCCCAGCACCTGGGCCGCCGCCGTCGGGTCTTCCGCCGGGGAGTTGAAGCGTTTGCCCGAGGACAGCTGCAGTTGCGTCTTGTACAGCTGCGTCTGCTGATCGAGCATGGCGTCGAGCCCGCCCTGGAAGATCTGGGTGGTGGCGATCCGCATGGTGATTACCTCCGCACCGCGTTCAAGAGGGTCTGGAACATCGAATCGGCCACGGTCACGACCTGGGCCATGGCCTGATAGGCCTGCTGGAAGCGCAGCAGATTGGCCGCCTCCTCGTCCAGATTGACGCCGGAGACCGACGCCCGGTCCGACACAGCCTGGCGCTGCAGGGCCTGCTGCGCGGTATGGCCGATCTCGGCCTGGCGGGTGCGGGTGCCGACGTCGGAGATCATCTGGGCATAGGCACCTTGGAAGTTGGTGGTACCGTCCTCGACGGTGAGTGCCGTCTGCAACCCGGCCAGGGCCAGGGCGTTGGTGTTGTCGCCGGTGCCGTTGGTGTTCGTACCGAGGGTGAAGGCATCGCCATCGGCGGGTGTGCCGCTGACGGTGAAGTTCACGCCGCTGATGCTGAAGCTGTCACCGCTGTCAGTGAGCGGATCGTAGGCGAAGCTGCCGGTGGTGGGCACACCGTCGATGGTGCCTGTGTAGCTGAACGTGCCGGCGTTGTAGCTGACATCGATATCCACGGCCGCCGCACTGAAGCCACTGTCCACGCCGGTGAAGCGCAGGGTGCCGTCACCCGTATTGACCGGCAGGCCGGTGACTGTGGTCGCCTCGCCGATGCGCACTGGCGCCGCGGCGGCGATGGCGCGCACGTTGCCGACCGCCAGGCCGATGTCGCCACCGGCATCGCGGCTGGGCCGGATCTGAAAGCGGTCGCCGGCGGCCGGGGTCAGACCATCCACGACGATACGCAGACCATCGGCGACATAGGGATTGGCCGCCGACCCGTCGCCGATCGTCAGGGCCACGGCATTGCCGTCAGTATCGGCCAGACTCCAATTGCTGCCATCGGAGCGCAGGATGTAGTCCTTGCTCGTCAGCTGGGCGATGGTGTCCGGGTCGTAACTGACTGCCAGCGTGCCGCTGCCCGTGTTCCCATCGTGGGCGCTCCAGCCGGGGGTGCCGAGGTTGAAGAAGGTGCCGCCGAGTGCACCGTCCAGGTCCATACCCTGGGCATGCCGGGCGTTGAACTCCGTGCCCAGCGCCACGGCCACCCGGCCGAGGCCGTTCTGCGCCGGATCGAGCACCTCGTCCCGTACGCGCAGCAGGCCGCCGAGCTTGCCGCCGGAGAGGGCGTCGGTGATGGCCACCGTGCTCCCGCCGACGCTGTAGACGATCTCCTTCTCGGTCGCATCGAAGCCGTTGCCGGCCACGTTCAAGGTCGCCGCGGTCCCGCCCGTGACCAGCGCCTGGCCCTTGCCGACGAACACATTGATCGAACCATCATCCTGCGCCAGGGTGGTGACCGACACCAATCCGGAAAGCTCCTCGAGCAGTTGATCGCGCCGGTCCAGCAGGTCATTTGGCGGCTGACCACCGGCCCGGCCGGTGGCGACGACGATGTCCTTGTTGATGTCGGCGATGGCGCGCGACAGGCCGTTGATCTCGGCGGTGACCGTCCCGAGTTGATCGTTGACCTCCTTGCGCAGGTCACCGACCTGGGCGTCCAGGTACTGGAAACGGGTGGTGAGCGATTCCGCCTCGGACAGCATGAGCTGGCGTGCCGGGATGGAGGCCGGGTCGTTGGCGACGCCCTGGGCGGCATTGAAGAAGGTTTCCAGGGAGGCGTTCAGGCCGGCATCGGCATCACCGAGCAGGTCGGCGACCCGTCCGGAGAATTGCGCGAAGGTCTGCATATCACCGACCGAGGCCGTTGAGGTACGTACGCGGTCGGTCAGGAACTGGTCGTAGACCCGGCGCACGCTGTCCACCTGCACGCCGCTGCCGACGTACCCGGTGCCACTCAGATGCGGCGGCCGGGTGGACAGATCGACGCGCTGCCGGCTGTAGCCGGGGGTGTTGGCGTTGGCGATGTTGTGACTGGCGGTGCTCAGCGCCCGCTGATAGGCCTGCAGGCCCGAAGTCGCCGTACCGAAGATGTCGGCCATGATCAGAACTCTCCGCCGCGGGCTGCCGCGGTGTCAGCAGATTCCAGGAATGTCGGGGGGGATGCCTGGGTATTGAGCGTGACAACCGCCTCCGCGGGCTTAGCGGCCGACGCGGTGTGAGATTGAGCTGCCCCCACTGCCGCCTGGAAATCGTCCTGGCTGAAGATACGCATGATCTTGGCAGCATAGTCCGGATCGGTCGCATAGCCGGCCTGCTGCAATTCCCCCAGATAGCGGGCCGCATCACCGGCCGTCAGGGCGTCCCGGTAGCGTGGATTGGTGGCGATGAACTCGGCATAGTCCGCGATGCTCTCCGCCGGCGAGGCATAGGCGCGGAAGCTGGCCTGCTCGCGCTGCAGTGTGCCGTCGCGGAATTCCAGTGTCCGCGCCCCGGCCTGCGGCCCCGACCAGCGGCCGTCGGCCTTGATCCCGAACAGGTTGTGGCTGCTGCGGCCATCGGGGTGCTGCACGATCTGCTGTCCCCAGCCGGTCTCCAGCGCCGCCTGCGCGATGATGGCGCGCGGGTCCACACCGAGGCGCTGCGCGGCCTGCTCGGCGTGCGGCCACAACTCGGCAACGAACGCCTCGCGCGAGGCCGGCCGCCAGTCCTGTCCGGTGTGCGTGTCCCGGGTGGCAAGGGTGGGTCGAGTCGCCTTCGACCCCTGAACCCCATGAGCCTCAGGGGTCGGCGTCGTTGATGGCCGCCGCGGCGCCACCCGACTGGCAAAGGGATCGGCATTCGACTGGGTAGGATTGTCAGCCACAGCGGCACCGCCAAGCTGGCGCACGAGCACGTCGGCCAGACCCAGGCCCTGGCCCTGGGAGAGCTCCACGGCGATCTGCTGATCGAACATGCCCTGATAGAACCGGCTCTGCTCGCTGTCGAAGGCCCCGTCGCCGAGGCTCGCGGCACGCATATTCTTCAGCATCATCTGCACGAACAGCGCCTCGAACTGCCCGGCGACCGCGCGCAAGGTCTCCGGCGACTGCTCGGTGCCCCCGGCGCGGGCCTGGGCGCGCAGTTGCGCCAGGCCCTGCGGATCGGCGTAGAAGGTCGAGTCGAGGCTTGTGGTCATAGCTTCCTCAGTACCATGCGGACAGATGGGTGGGGCGTAGCGGAACGCGTCCTACGGAATCCCGACCCCCGAATCC
>JAIOJV010000111.1 GCA_019911805.1 Gammaproteobacteria bacterium | reverse complement strand
CTACGCTTCGCCCCTCTTGTTCGTCGTGGATCACACAACTCCGCCAGGGACGCAAGACTCGATACGGGTGGGTGGCTAGCCCTTACCCGACAGGGACTTTCACCCTGCAAGATACGCCGAGCTTTGCCCGGCGCGATAACGATAAGCTCAGCTGAGGAGGTGCATCAGCGCTGTCGTCGGCTGGAGCGACGTGTTATGTTTCATTTGAATGCTAAGCCAATACTGACGATGCCCAACACCACGCTAATGACTCCCAGCAAAGTTGCCAGACGGACTACTACTTGGGGATGACCTGTGCTCGCGAGGAACCTGCCCGACAAGCCGTTCGCCTCCGAAACCTCTAAGTCGTGATTCTTTTGCGTTTCTATCTCACCCAGCCGGCTTCGATACCAACCATTTATTACGATCGTGTTCTCGCCTTGAGCAATGTTAATTCGTGGTGCTTGGTTGTATTGCTGCGTGAAGTTATCGTCAATCTCCAAGGCTTCGCAATACACGACTGCACCATTTGAGTTGTTCTTGATCTTGATGATTGATCGCGGCGCAAAATCGTGATCGCTGAGCCACACCCAGCCTTCGTTCATGTCCGTTCTTGTTGAGGATAAGATCTTGTACACGGATCACCTCTTAAAAACACAACTACAATTGCGGAGCCTAAAAGCTCCGTCGAAAGCAGAATAATTGGGCTTCATAGTCACTCTGCCCCGCCTTGAAACCACGGACTCAGGTTCCTGACAGAGTGCTGAATGGAAATTCAAATGGAGCATGGAGGCTCATATGGCCACTCCCCGGCTTCTCGATCAGGTCCGTGATGCGATCCGCGTCCGGCACTACAGCCGGCGCACTGAGGATATGTATGTGCAGTGGATCCGCCGTTTCATTCTTTTTCATGCCAGGCGCTACCCGCAGGAGATGAGCGAGCGCAAGATCACGGCATTTCTGATTTATCTGGCTGTTCAGAAGAATGTCGCAGCCTCTACGCAAAATCAAGCCTTGTCCGCCCTCCTCTTTCTGTACAGGAAGGTTCCGGACATCGAGCCAGGATGGCTCGGCGGCGTGATCCGGGTTCGGCGGCCGCAGCGGCGGCCGATGGTTCTGCTGCACGGGTTAGTACGGCTACGACGGGCGCACGGGCTGAGCGGTTGCGTGCCCAGTAGCGAGTTGCCTCAGGCCTGCCAGACACCATAGCCGGCTTCACGCAGGCCGATCGCCAGTTCCACTTCCATCTCGCGCGCGCCTTCATACGGCATCGGGTTGTACATCTCGTACAGCTCTGGCATGAGTCGCAAACCATACTCTCGGACGAACCGGTTCGACTGGATGCCTGCCATGTGTTTATCGAAGCGTATATCCGGGTCCAGGCCCGTCATGCCGACGTAGACACATGGCTTATCATATTCGTAGTCCGGATTGGACTTCTTGAATTTGGGCTCATCAAGGACGTCGTTCGAGAGCTCTACTACATAGACGTGGTAATGGTAGCGGCGCGCCATGGTGGCTCTCTGAGCGATGACTCTGGGTTACCGGAAAACAGTACACTGCCGCGCAGTCACCCGCTACGCCCGGCCCCCGGGGTGTTCACGGTGGCACCTGGGCGACCACCAGCGGTGCCCTACTGCCCGGTACCTTTATCAAGTGTGTGGAAGGACCCATACCGTGCCTGGGACGATGATTCGTGCTGCGTCGGCAGTATCCGCAGCAACGTATTGTCCCGCATCACATAGTGATGGAACAGTGCCGCTGCGGCATGCAGGCCGATCAGATAGTAGCCGGCCGTGCCGATCGTTTTGTGGATCTCCTTCAGCGAGTCGTACAAGGCCTTGTCCTGACCGATCAGCGCCGGCAACTGCATGCCGAAGAAGAAAACCGGCTTGCCCTTGGCGCTGATGGCGATCCAACCGAGCAGGGGCATCCCGATCATAAAGATGTAGAGCACCACATGCATAGCTACGGCCAGGCGGTGCTGCCAGACCGGGATCGGGGGCTCGATGCGTGGTGCCGGTCCCGCGAAGGCGCGCGTCGCGAGGCGCACCGCAACCAGCGCGAGGACGCCGAGGCCGAGCATGAAGTGCGAGGTCTTCAGGTTCGCCCTGAGCGTGCTGCCCTTCGGAGCGATGTCATGCAACTCGATCGCCACATAGACGGCGATTATCAACAGCAGCATCACCCAGTGCATGCCGATCGACAGCGACCCGTAACGGTCGGTGGTGTTTCTCCAAGTCATCGCTTCTCCCAAAAGATTGCGTTGCCTCCCCCGCCGAGCCGGCCATCAGGCTGCTACCGTGAGACCTGAACCAACCGGTGCGGACCCGCAGGCGGCCAAGACCCACCTTGGCGCGAGCGCTGGCGTTGCGCCGGGCGGTACTCAACGAGTTGGTCGGAGTAGCCGGATATAGGCGGCCATTTGCAGACGCCCGGGTCTCATGGAAGCCGCGTCGTCAGCATCGAAATTATAGAGGCAGTCGCACGTTCGTTGCGACCGGGTGCACTTCAATCAGCAAGCTTTTAGTGCGCCAAACAGCTTGGAAATTGTGCCCTCTACGTACCCGCTATCTTCATAAATCAATGGGTTCAAATCGGTTCACACATCCCTGTGACAGTCTGTAACAAAAGTGCAATTGCCCCGGCCTGTGGTTTGCCCAGTCGGCCGTCGCGTATCGTCGAGGCCAAGCTGCGGATCTTGCGCGATGACGCCTGGCGCCTGAAGGTCCACACGACTCAGGTATGCAACGCGTGGCAGCGTGCAGATCAGGCCTGGGTTCTGGTCTATGATATGGATGAACGGTCTTCCGGCTCAGTAAGCGGAGGCTCCTCCGACGGCCTGACCGTCACATCGGGATGCACAGGACATACACCATGGCTTCGTCACACCTGACCCTGCTCGTGTTGACCGCAGCGGCGGCGTTCGCCGCGAGCCAGGCCACCCTCGCGCAGACAGCGGTCAGCCCGCCCGGCCGGTTGCTTGCGTCCAACTGTTTTCAGTGCCACGGTACCAACGGCAACGGACCCGGGTTCGACAAGCTGGCTGGTGAGTCAGAACGCAAGCTGTTCAAAAAGATGAAAAAATATCAGTCCGGCGAAGAAGATGGAGGCATCATGGCGCCCCATGCCATGGGCTATAGCGATGCTCAGTTACACGAACTCAGCCAATGGTTTTCGCAACAACCACGCTGAAAGGCTTGAATCATGGATAGACGCTCGTTTCTCCGGAGCGCGGCGGGTCTGGCCGTACTTCTTTCCAGCGGCATGGCCACCGCGGCCCCCCGCTCAGCGAAGGCCCGTGTGCTGGTCGTTGGCGGCGGGATGGCGGGGGCCAGCGTAGCGAAGTACCTGCGCCTGTGGGGCGATGCGATCGACGTCACGCTGATCGAACGCCAGGCGACCTACACCTCCAGCATCATGAGCAACCTGGTGCTCACCGGGCAACGGACGCTATCCAGCCTGGCCTTCGGATACGATGCCTTGCAAGGGCGCTACGGTGTGAATCTGATCATCGATGACGTGGTCGAAGTCGATCCAGTCGCCACCTCGGTCAGGCTGGCGTCGGGCCAGCGGCTCACGGCAGATCGCATCATTCTGGCGCCCGGTATCGACTTCGACCCCGTGCCCGGCCTGGACGATGTCAGCCGGATGCCACACGCCTGGCAGGCGGGGCCGCAAACGACGCTGCTCGCAGAGCAACTGGCGGCGTTGCCGGCCGGCGGCGTGGTCGCCATCACGGTGCCGAAAATGCCCTATCGCTGTCCACCGGGGCCGTACGAACGCGCCTGTCTGGTCGCGGACTGGTTGCGGGCGAATAAACCGGGTGCCAAGCTGATTCTGATCGATGCCAATCCGGACATCGCGGTGGAGAAAGAGAATTTCCAGAGGGCCTTCAGCGAACTCTATGGCGACATCATCGAGTATCGCAAGGGTGTCGATATCACCTCGGTCGATCCAAGGCAGCTGACGCTGGCGACCAGCAGCGGTTCGGTGCGTGCCGACGTCGTCAATCTGATCCCGCATCAGCGGGCAGCGGCACTGGTGGTAAACGCCGGGCTGGCGGCTGAGGGGCAAGTACGGTTCGCACCGGTCGACGTGCTCAGCTACGCCAGTTCCATCGCACCGAAGGTGCATGTGATCGGTGATTCCTGCAAGACCACACAACCCCTGGCCGGCCAGATGGCCAATCAGCAGGCCAAAGTCTGCGCCGATGCACTGACGCGCATCTTCGCAGGCCATGAGCCCGATCCCGCCCCCGTGACCAATTCGGCCTGCTACTCCACCATCACACGCAGCGAGGCGGGCTGGATGACGGCGGTGTTTCAATATGATCCCGCGGCCCGCAGCATGAAACCGGTGGCCAAGGCGTCGGTCGCATCGAACGGGTGGACGCCTAAAAACTTCAAGCAGATGAACAAGTGGTTCGATGCGATCATGGCGGACACCTTTGCCTGAGGCGATGGACCAGGGTATCCACCATGAGCGATCGTGACTATACCGTCAGCCGCCGCACCTTCCTGCACCGGATGACGGTTCTGGGCGCGCTGGTGACGACGTATCCGGCTTCTGCACTGGCGGCGTTGCGCGAACAGGTGGCGGCGGCACCGGCCATGGGTGACTGGTCGGCAGAAGACCCCTGGAAGACACTGAACGCTGTCCAGCTGCAGCTGTTTCCCGCCACTGCGACCGCGCCGGGCGCGGTCGATATCGGCGCGCTGCAGTATCTGCACGCTGCGATTGAAAATCCGCATGCGGACGGTGACGACGCCACCTTCATCTTCAACGGTGTCGGCTGGCTGAACGAACTCACGCAGGAAACCTACCAGCAGCCCTTCGCAGCGCTCGATGAACAACAGCAGGAGGCCTCCTTGCACCAGATCGAGCAGAGCGGGGCCGGACGCAACTGGCTGTCGTTGCTGTTGACGTATCTGCTGGAGGCATTGCTCGCCGATCCCGTATACGGCGGTAATCCGGACGGCATTGGCTGGCGGTGGCTGGAACACCAGCCCGGCTATCCCCGGCCGACCCGGGACAAGCTGTGGTACCAGGTCGGTGAGCGGGTGACTTTTCAGCGCAAGGCGACCTAGGTGTCAACTGGGCTGGGCGAGGCAGAATCAAACCGGGGATGGATCGAGGGTCGGGTGATACGCGTCGCTGCGCTCAGCCGGAACTACGGTTGCAATTCAACCTACGCGACAGGAAGTTGAAGAGACGATGGCAAAAGATTTTGATGTGTGTGTGATCGGCAGCGGCGCGGGGGGTGGCCCGGTGGCCTGGACGCTGGCTGCCGCGGGTCACTCGGTGCTGGTGTTGGAGAAAGGCCCGTGGCTGACGGAGCAGGATTTCTTCAAGGATGACCTGGCCTGTTGTCAGCGCAGCGTGTACACACCGAAGCTCGCCGATGAGCAGCACGTGATCGAGGATCTCGATGGCTACGGCGACTGGGTCGGTGAAGCGACCTCCGTCTCGGGTTGGGATTTCTGGAACGGTAACTGCGTCGGTGGCTCGTCGAACTTCATGAGCGGGTTCTTCTACCGGCTCAAGCCCGAGGACTTTCGTCTGCGCTCGGAGTTCGGGCCGATCGCAGGCGCGAACGTCGTTGACTGGCCGATCAGTTACGACGACCTGGAGCCATATTACACGCAGGTGGAAACGCAGGTCGGGGTCTCCGGACGGGTGGTCGATCATCCCTTCGCCGAGCGGCGTTCCACGGCCGGGTTCCCGTACCCGCCCACACAGGAGCACCCGGTGTCCAGCCACATCGATGCAGCCTGCAAGACGCTCGGTCTGCACCCGCTACCGACACCGCGCGCGATTCTGACCCAGCCCCGGGATGAGCGCCGCAGTTGCGAATATTCCGGGTATTGCGGCAGCTATGGCTGCTCGTCGGGCGCCAAGGGCAGTTCCCGTGCAGCGCTGCTGGCGCGTGCGCTACGGACGGGAAATTGTCAGATCCAGCCGCACGCCAAGGTCTACAAGCTCAGCAGCGATGCCACCGGCAAGGTGGTTGCCGCGGAGTATTTCGACGCCGATGACAAGCCGCAGCAGGTGACGGCAAAGATTTTCGTCGTCGCCTGTCAGGCGATCGAAACCAGCCGGCTGCTGCTGAGTTCTGTCGGGCTGAGACATCCGCATGGTCTGGCGAACCGCCACGGGCAGGTCGGCCGTAATCTGTTGTTCTCGGCCGGTGGTTCCGGCACGGGTGATCTGGTCTATGCCGATGTGGACGATACGGTCGCGGCGGCATTGAAAACGCGCGGCCCCTTCGTGAACCGCGGCCTGCAGGACTGGTATACCATCGATGACCAGGCCTTCGGCGGCCGCGCCAAGGGCGGTACGGTCGACTTTCTGTTAAGCCATCCCAACCCCATCGGCAGGGCGCTGGCGGAAAAGTGGGACGCTGATGGTCAGCTGGTGTGGGGCCACCGCCTGCAGCAGCGGCTGAAAGCGGTGTTCACCGAGGCGCAGTACCTGCGCTACGAGATTTTCTGTGACTGGCTGCCGACCGATGATTGTTTCGTCACGCTCGACGGCCGAGTGACCGACAAGTGGGGGACGCCGGTGGCCAAGGTGCGCATCGGTTACCACGAGCATGATCTGAAAGTGGGTCGCTATATCAATGCACGGGTCCAGCCGGTGCTGGCGGCGCTGGGCGCGCAGAACATCCGTTCCAGTATCAGCGGTTCTCCGCCACAGAACCTGGTGGCTGGCGGTTGCCGCTTCGGCACCGACCCCACCACATCCGTCCTGGACGCGGACTGCCGGGCCCATGATGTCGACAACCTCTATGTCACCGATGGCAGCTTCATGCCCACCGGCGGCAGTGTGCCGTATACCTGGACGATCTATGCCAACGCCTTTCGGGTGGCGGACCGGATCAAGGCCCGGCTCTAGGAGCCTGTCGGGCTTGTCCCGGATCGTGGCGATGAACACGGCCCCGGGCGACCGGCCGACGACCTGAATGTCTTTGAACTGATTACTGGATATCCGCCATGACGACCGACGACTCTGTAAAACTCGACGCCGCCCACTTCGATGACATCGCCCAGCAATGGGACGACAACCCCATCTTCCGGGAACGCGGTCTGAAGATTGCGCAGGCCATCCGCCAGACCGTGCCCTTGCGTCGGGACATGCGCACGCTCGATTACGGCTGCGGCACCGGCCTGCTTTCGTTTCCGCTCAAGGACGAACTCGGCGCGATGGTGCTGGCGGACAGCTCGAGCGGCATGCTCGATGTGGTGGCCAGGAAAATCGCTGCACAAGGTGTGACGAATATGACACCGATGAAGCTGGACCTGCTGACCGATCCACCACCGGCACAACGCTTCGACCTGATCGTCACTTCGATGACGCTGCACCATGTCCCCGACACCGGCCATATCCTGCGCGTCTTTCACGACCTGCTCGATCCGGTTGGTTACCTGTGCATTGTCGACCTGGACAACGAAGATGGGTCATTTCACGGCCCGGAGGTCGATGTACACCACGGCTTCGACCATGCCGAGCTGAGCCGGCACGCCGCACAGGCAGGGTTTGTCGACATTCAGTTTCAAACCCTGTTCAGTATTACCAAGGAACACGAGTCCGGCACACGGGACTATCCCGTTTTTCTGATGACTGCACGCCGGGCGGATGCGTAGTGCCACAAGACGTGGCGGCAAGGTACGCCGCCATGAGGAAGGCAATCACCACCCAGTTTATTTTTCTTTTCGATCAGCGTGACCTTCAGACCCGGCTGCATGGCCACACTGGCCACCACCAACCCACCGGCGCCTCCACCGACAATCGTCGAGTCACGCTTGGTCATAACCTATAGCTGGTGCTTGTTGGTACTGTCGGGGCCGCTTCAAAGTGGACGGTCAGGCCTAGTGAAACTGCTCGGCCTCCATTTCCAGATAGATACGGTAGGCATTACCACGGTTGCTGGCATCGAACGCCGGCAGATCCCGGTATTTTGACCAGTCGGTTTCCGCATAGGCCTGATCGAACGAGGTGAAATCGGCCACTGCCTTGCGCATGGCATCGCGTACGTAGTCGATGTACTCCTGGGTTTCGGTGATCGCCTCGCGGATATCCGTGGATGCCACCCCGTGCCCCGGTATGATGAAGTCAGGCGGCGGATCGAGCTTCAACAGGTAATCCAACCCTTGCAGCCAGTGATTGATATCGGTCTCGGGGCTGTCGAGGAACGGCACACGCCCCTTGTAGATGACATCACCACTGAACAGTACGCCATACTCCTTGACCAGCATGATGCTGTCACCGGGTGCATGTGCCGGACCCAGGTGCTTGAGTTCGAACGTCACGCCACCCACCTTGAAGGTGGCACTGTCATCAAAGGTATGGTCGGGCGGCACGACCCGGGTATGTTCGTCCACCCAGGGGAACAGGGCCTCGCGGCGCTGGGCGAGGCGACGCTCCGCATCCTCACCCTGGGTCGAGGCAGTGCCGCCCGCATAGTTCTGCGTCAGCCGTTGTGCCCACACTGGTGGATTGCCGGCGTAGTCCTTGAACGCCTGCAGCCCGTAGATATGGTCGGCGTGGTAATGGCTGATGACGATCCGGTCGATCGGCTGGTCGGTGACCTCGCGGATGCGCTGCAGCAGGCGGTAGCCGAGTGCCGGCGTGCCCAAGGCATCGAACACCACCACCCCGCCATCCGTGACCACGAACCCGGCATTCGAGGTATGCCCCTCGTTGACCGCGTCGGGTACGCCCGACTCGCCGATGACGTAGTAGACCGGCACACCAGGGGCCTGGTGCAGTTCGAACGGCAGACTGACGGCACCGTACGGTGTCTGCACCGGTTGTGCCGCCATAACGACGGATTGTGCCAGTACCAGCAGTAACGCCGGCACGGTTTGCCTAGCGCATGTACACATAGCCTTGCTCCTGTTGCAGCCGCACGATCTCGGCGTCCGCCATCGGTACCACTTTGACAAAACCGTGGATATCACCCGGTTCCAGGCCGTGACCTCTTGCGGCCACCTGGCACATCCGGAACTCGATGGGGCCGGCCAGCGTGAGACTTTGCGCGCGCTGCATCAGCTCACGGTACCGGTCGAGATGTTTGATGGCAAAGAACGCGATCTCATCGCCGTGGAGTACCAGCACGATCGACTGCTCGAACGGATCGGCCGCATAGAGATTGTTCAGGTAACTGACCCGGTCGAGTACGCCTGTGAACGCGTCAACACTGCCGACGGCAACATCGTAGACGACCTTCTGCGGCCGGTAATCGATCGATTCCAGTTGTGCCCTGCCCCAGGGCGCGGCGGCATCCCCCGCCTGGCAGACCACTGCCCAGGAAAACATCAGCAGTGTGAGCAAAGTCTTGCGGATGAAATTTGTCATTGTCCATCTCCCCGGTCTGCTGCGCGGCGCTGCACACTCAGCGGTCACTGACGTACGATTAGGTACACTATAGCGTTTCTGCGGTCGGACCGCGTGCACCGATCTTCGAGCCCGTGAGTTGCACCCGCTCGATCACCCCGCGTACCAGGTCGGCGCGGTCGCTGCTGCCGTTGAAGGCCAGCACGACATTGGCGTCGGCCTCGTTGAGCCGCTGCAACGCCTCGCGCAAGGTTGCGTAGGTCGACACGCGCGCGAAGGGCGTGGCATGCGCGACGATCGAGTCGATGATGGTATGTGCTTCATCGGCGCCATCCAATGCTTCCGCAGGCTCATCGGGTGCAGGTAGCGACGGTGCCTGCACGAGTGCCTGCACGTTGTGCTCACGCGTGATCAGCAGCCACTCGGGCTGCGTTGCCAGCACCTGGGTGAGTGCCTCGGCACCCGCATCGGCATCGACGACGGCGAAGCGCGTGTTCATCACCGCGCTCACACCGGTGCGTTCGAGCGACAGTGCCACCGGATCGAACCGATACTCCAGGCCACGTCCGCGCAGAATCGCAACGAAGATCGAGTCCTGTCCGCACAGGCTGCGCGCCACGAGCAGTGCCGGGATCACCGCCGCCATGCCGGGGAGCAGCGTATTCGCGTTCGCCGTGAGTTCGAGGATCGCCATCAGCGCCGCGAGTGGCGCATGCAGGCTTGCGCCCATCATGGCGGCGACACCGAGCGTGGCGTAAAAGGCCGCGGAGGCGCCGCTTTGCGGCATCAGCCAGCCGCCGACGATACCCAGTGCGCCCCCTGCGGTGGCGCCCATCACCACCATCGGCCCGATGAGTCCGCCCGGCAGGCCCAGCCCGCCGCACGCGACGGTGGCGGCGAGCTTGAACACTACGATCGTCACCAGCGCGAGCAGACCGAGGTCACCCAGCAGTGCGAGTTGCACGGTGTCGTAACCCAGCCCCATGACCTCGGGTGCGACCAGCGCGCACAGCCCGGTGAAGACGCCGGCGGCCGTCGTGCGCAGCCACAACGGCAGGTGGCGCGAGCGCCTATCGAGGGTTTTCGTACCGTATACGTAAGCCGCGGCAAGGCAGCCGATGACGACACCGAGCAGTACGATATATGGCAGTTCGAGCAGCGACCCCAACTGCAGGTTCGGCACGGCGAAGGCCGGCGCGGGGCCGTAGACGAGGCGGCTTACCGCGGCCGCGCCCATCGCGGCGAGGATCACCGGCGCGAAGCCGACCAGTGTGTATTCGAGCAGCACCACTTCCATCGCGAAGACGACACCGGCGATCGGTGTATTGAACGAGGCGGCGATCGAACCGGCGACCCCGCACCCGACCAGCGTACGGATACTGTTGTTCGGCAGGCGCAACCATTGTCCGAGCAGGCTTGCGCTGGCCGCGCCGACGTGGATGACCGGCCCCTCGCGTCCGACCGAATGACCGCTGATGATCGATGCGGCACCACCGAAAAACTGCAGCACCGCATTGCGCCATGGCAGCCAGCCGGCATGCTGCGCGAGCTGCGCCATCACGTGGCCCGGACCGACCTGCCGTGAAGAGACGGACACCCACTGGAACAGCAGGCCGATCACCAGACCACCGACGATCGGCAATGCGAGTATCCACTGCCAGGTCAGCGCCTCGAAGTTCTCGGCGTCATCCATCCAGCCCACGCTCACCAGCGCGTGTTCTGTCAGCAGGCGGAATGCCACGATCACCACACCGGTCACGAGCCCGGCGAGCAACCCCATAACCGACAGTGGAAACAGCGCATCGGTGCGTGCCAGGGCGCTGCGCAACGCCTCGAGTGCGATGTGTGGACTCGTGTATCCGATGAAACGGCGTGTGGCAGGCGGCGCCACAGGGGGTGAGTCGGCAGATACACGGTCAGTCAAGATCGATCCCTCGCCGCGGTGCGGATGCTGGCGTAGCTGCAGTATAAACCGCCTTTTCGCCCGACAGCACCCCGCCTCCACTCCTGCCGACGCTCTGCGCGACGGTCGATCCGACGCTCGGGCCAGCCGTGGCCGCTGTCACGCCGCTGGCCGCGGGCGCTCCGGTTGGACATCGATGGGTAATCCGGCCGGGCCGTACAGCTCACACGGGCGTAGCGTCCGGCACGGCGGTGGACAGGGGCAATGCCGCGGTCAGACGACCTCGGACTCCGGTGGTGAATGCTGCGGCCGCACATCCGCCCCGATCGCACCCGCCACCGCGTCCTCGACGTGTTCCAGCAGCACGAACTCGAGTTTGTCACGGGCCTCCGCCGGCACGTCCTCGAGATCCTTTTCGTTGCGTTTCGGCAGCATCACGGTCGTGATGCCGGCACGCAGTGCGGCGAGCACCTTTTCCTTTATGCCGCCGACCGGCAGCACCAGTCCCCGCAGCGATACCTCGCCGGTCATCGCCACGTCGCTGCGTATCGGTTTCTCGGTGAGCAGCGAGATCAGCGCGATGAACATCGCGACACCGGCGCTGGGGCCATCCTTCGGTGTTGCGCCGGCCGGCACGTGCACATGAATATCGGTCTTGCCGAGCGCGTTGCCGGTCCAGGTCTTGGCGAGCGTCAGCGCGGCCTGTGCCGATTCCTTCATCACATCGCCGAGCTGGCCGGTGAGAATGAGTTTCCCTGCACCTGGTACCTGGCTTGCCTCGATGAACAGGATGTCGCCGCCCACCGGTGTCCAGGCGAGCCCGGTAGCCACGCCCGGTGTCGCGGTACGCAGCGCCACTTCGTTCTCGAACCGCTGCGCGCCGAGTATCGCGTGCAGGTCGGGCACGTCGATCGTGACCTGTGTGGCTTTGCCCTCGGCGATACGCATCGCCGCGCTTCTGAATGTAGCGCCGATTTCGCGTTCGAGGTTGCGCACACCGGCCTCGCGGGTGTAATCACCGACGATTGCCGCCAGCGCCGCATCGGTGATATCGGCCTGTTCTGGCGTGAGGCCGTTGGCATCGAGCTGACGTTTCACCAGGTAGCGTTTCGCGATCTCGATCTTCTCCTCCTCGGTGTAGCCCGGGAGCGAGATAATTTCCATCCGGTCGCGCAGCGGGCCGGGGATGGCGTCGAGCATATTGGCGGTCGCGATGAACAGGATCTGCGACAGATCGAAGTCGACACCCAGGTAGTTGTCGCGGAACTTCGAATTCTGTTCCGGATCGAGTACTTCGAGCAGCGCCGATCCCGGGTCGCCGTGAAAGCCGCCGGCACCGAGTTTGTCGATCTCGTCGAGCATCAG
Organism: Gammaproteobacteria bacterium; assembly: GCA_019911805.1. Taxonomy (NCBI): domain Bacteria; kingdom Pseudomonadati; phylum Pseudomonadota; class Gammaproteobacteria; species Gammaproteobacteria bacterium. Next base: position 47,604 of record JAIOJV010000111.1, on the reverse strand, counting down.
CACCGTATTGCGGGTGCCGGCGCGACGCATCGCCTGGATGATGTTGCCCGGTAGTGCACCAATATAGGTGCGGCGGTGACCGCGGATCTCGGCCTCATCGTGCACGCCACCGAGCGATACACGCTGGAACTTGCGCCCGGTAGCGCGCGCGATCGACTGGCCGAGCGAGGTCTTGCCGACCCCGGGTGGTCCGGCGAAGCACAGGATCGGGCTCTTGCCCTGCGGATTGAGCTTGCGCACCGCGAGGTATTCGAGAATACGACGCTTGATCTTCTCCAGGCCGTAGTGATCCTCATCCAGTACCTGTCGCGCCGTACCGATATCGATCGGCGGGGCGTCTTCTTCCTTCCATGGCAGTTCGGTCAGCCATTCGAGATAGGTGCGCAGCATCGAATTCTCACCGCCACCCTCCGGCATACGCTCCAGGCGCTTCAGTTCCTTGCGCGCGTGCTTGAGCGTCTCCTCCGGCATGCCGGCGGTTTCGATCGCCTGTTTGAGTTCTTCGATCTCGGCGCTGGTATCGTCATCCTCGCCGAGTTCCTTCTGAATCTGTCGCATCTGCTCGCGCAGCACATGTTCGCGCTGCCGCTGATCGAATTCCGCGCGGGTCTGGTCGCCGATCTTCTTCGACAGCTTGAGCACACCCACGCGCTCGCCCAGGCGTTCGAGCACCTTGTCCATGCGCTGTTGCAGGTCGAAGGTTTCCAGCAGATCCTGCTTATCCTGCGGCTTCACGTCGAGGAAATTCGCCACCATGTCGGTCAGCAGGGCCGGTGACGTCATACCGCCCAGCACGCCAGCGAGTTCGTCGGGTGCGTCGGGCAGCAGCCGGACCGCTTCGACCGCCTGTTCCCGGAGTTGCAGCAGGCGTGCCTCGATCTCGGGTCCGCTGTCGTCGACCGTATCGATCATGGCCACGCGCGCGACGAGAAACGGCCAGCCGTCCAGGAATTCGAGCACGCGAAAGCGCGTGATTCCCTGCACAACGAGATGATGTGACCCGTCCTGGCCGGTGATGTAGCGCACGACCTGGCCGGCGGTACCGACCCAGTAAAGGTCATCGGGACCGACGTCATCCGTCTTTGGATCACGCTGGAGCAGAAACCCTATGCGACTCTCGCTGCGAACCGCCTCCTGCGCCGCGGCGACCGAGACCGCCCGACCGATGGCGATCGGTGTGATCACGTCCGGGAAAAGGACCATGTTGCGGGTCGGGATCAGGATCAGTGCGTCTGTCGGCAGCGGCTTCATGGTCGTGTCGTCACCACCCGGCTGAGTCGCCGGCGTAGCGGCTTGCGGCACCGTCGCGTCGGCCCGCGGCGTTGCGCTACCGTCCTTATCCTGGCCGGAAAGCAGGTGCAATCTGGAGCTGAAAGTCATCGCGTTTCCTTCCGTTTAGTGAAGGTCAGGGTGAGGCAGCCATTTGCCAGCGTCTTACCGGTCAGTTCCAGCGCGCGCAGCGGCAGCGCGATACGTCGCTCGAAATGCCCATAGGGGATCTCGAGGCGGTGAATGCGCACCGACCGGGAACACGCCGGGAACGTGCGTAGCGCCGAAACGGTCAACACGCCGGCCTCGAGCGTGACGACCACGTTCTCAGGGGCGGCGCCCGGCAGCGCGACGCTGACCACCAGCGCATCTTCGGCTTCGATCACATCCATCGGCGGTTCCCAGGAGGGGATCGCCGTACGGGTCACGGACGGGCCAAAGAATTGTCGGTGCAGGCGCTCGGCCTGATCCATCAGATCAAGCGCTTCGTGCCACATCCAGTTGTAAGCGTCACGGGAAGTCATCGGCTGGCCTATGGTCTACGGGTATCCCCTGACATGGGGGCAGGATAGAGACATTTCAATCGGCAACCCACCGCACCTCGCGGCTTGCCTACCATCAGGAGAATAGACTGTTCTGAGCAGATATGTCCTCGCGGCCCCCCAACCGGAGCAACCCGGTCGGTCGATTTTGAGACGCCAGTGACTACACTTCTAGACATTCGCACTCGCCATGCACTATCCGGCACCCACGACGCGGTATATCCGGCGCGTACCCGGTCGGTGTTGCCCAACGGACCGTTCGGGTAGCTGAATAAGTGCGCACTGGTGTGCTCATCGGGAGCAGACAATGGCTGAACCATCCTCGCTACTCTCCGTCGATCGACCGCTCGTCGTCGGTAAGGCACGCATCGAATCGACGATCGAAAGCGACACCGCCTGGACGCGGCTCATCTACGTGTACCTGGCGTTCTCCACGCTATGGCTGCTCGTCGGGACGTTGGTCGGTGCCTATCTGAGCATCAAGTTCACGGCGCCGGACGTGGACCATATACACTGGTTGTCGTTCGGGCGCTTGCGGCCGGTGCATACCAATACCGTCTTCTGGGGCTGGACATCGCTGGCGATGATCGCGCTGGTGCTCTACGTGGTGCCAAAGACCAGTCAACGGCGGCTCTACAGCTTTCCACTGGCCTGGACCAGCCTGATCCTGATCAACCTCGCCGTCATCATTGGCGATCTCTGCCTCATGGGCGGCATCAACAACGGTGGTCAGGAATATCGCGAATACATCTGGCCGGTCATGGCGCTATTCGCCGCTGGCGTCGTGCTGACTGCCTACAACCTGATTCGCACCATCGCCGCTCGCGGGGTTGAGGAAATCTACATCTCCAACTGGTACATCATGGGTGGCTTCCTGTGGACCAGTGTGCTGGTGACCATCGCCTACCTGCCGTTCTATCAGCAGAACGGCATCAGCGAGACGGTCATCCAGGGCTACTACATGCACAATGCCGTCGGCATGTGGTTCACACCGATCGTGCTGGGCCTGATCTACTACTTCCTGCCCAAGCTGCTGAATAAGCCGATTTATTCGTACTCACTCGGCGTCCTGGCGTTCTGGACCCAGATGGTGTTCTACACCCTGATCGGGGGGCACCACTTCGTTTTCTCACCGACACCGTGGTCGTTACAAACGCTGGCTATCATCTTCAGCGTCGGGATGCTCGTGACGCTGGCCGCGGGTACCGGTAATTTCCTGCTGACCATGAAGGGCAGCAGTCGCACCATCGCGCGCAGCTACAGTCTGCCCTTTATCCTGGCAGGTGTGATCGGGTACTTCCTGTGGTCGGCACAGGGGACCTTGGAAGCGCTGCGTTCACTGAACCTCGTCTGGCATTTCACCAACTACACGGTCGCCCACTCGCACCTGACCATGTATGGCTTTGTCGTCTTTCTGATCTGGGGCTGCATCTACGGCCTGATGCCACGCATGACCGGGCGTGAACCCTCGCATCTGCTGGCCGGGGTACATTTCTGGTTCGCCCTGCTGGGCTATCTCATCTACACCATCGCGCTGATGGTGGGTGGCACCCTGCAGGGGGTGAGCTGGATCCTCAATGCGCCGTTCATCGAATCGGTGCACCTGATGGAACCGTTCTGGCTGTGGCGCGCGGTGGGGGGTACGATGATGTTTCTGTCGCACCTGATTTTTGCCTATAACCTCTGGCGGATGCGGCCGTCTCATCGGGAGCGTGAGGTACCTGCGCCACAAGCGGAGGCGCTGGCATGAGCTTCCACAAAAACCACTGGTTGCTTTTTTCCGTCATCTTCTTCGGCTACATCGCACTGTCCTGGATCGCCGGCATCGGCCCGGCGATCTGGGTACAGAATCATACCCACCCGCTACCGGGCGCCGAACCGATGTCGCCGCTGCAGCGGCACGGGCTCCACGTGTATATCGCCGAGGGCTGCGTCGCCTGCCATACGCAACAGGTCCGACCGCTGCAGATGGACGCGGTCTGGGGACGCCCCTCGGCGCCCGGCGACTACGCCTATGTGAAACCGCTGGATGTCTGGCACCCCTACGCCCCCGCCGTTCTCGGCAGTGAACGTACCGGTCCGGATCTCACCAGCATCGGCGCCCGTCAGCCGAGTGAGGTCTGGCAGTACATCCACCTGTATAACCCACGTGCGGTGAGCCCGGAGTCGATCATGCCGGCCCACCCCTGGTTATTCGAAGTCGTCGCCACACCGGCCGCGGACGCGGTGGTCGTGCCGCTACCGCCCGCCTATGCCCCGCCATCGGGCACGGTCGTGGCGACCGCCGACGCGAAGGCCCTGGTCGCCTATTTGCTGTCATTGAAACAGGTACCGTTGGGGGCGGCAGGCGGAGACGGGAAATGACCGGGCTGCCCGCACAGACCGGTCTGCAGACGCAGACGGACGTCGATTTTTCCACTTCGGTGCAGGGCCACCCCATGGCCGCCGACGGACCGGACGGTCCGTTCGATATCGCCCTGGTCGCAGCAGGCGTCATCATTGTCTTGCTGGTCTGTGTCTTTACCGTCAGATTTCTGATCAGGCCGCAGGAAGACGACCCCAACCATATCAAACGCCAGATTTTGCGGGACGACTTCTGACGCCACGTCCCGAGGAGTCACCATGGCCGAAGGCAAACGGGAAAAAGAGGTCCGCCACGAGGTTCGCACGCTCGTCTATCTGGATGACGAAACCGAACCGTTGCTGAGCCATCGCCCACCGGTGCGCTTTGAGCTCGATACCTCCCGGCTCGAGGACGGGGCCCACCGGCTGCGGGTGGAGGCCTACGATTCCAGCGGCCGGAAGGGGGTGCGGATCATCCACTTTACCGTCCGCAACGGCCCGGGCATTGCCATCAACGGCGTGCGCGACAACGACGTGCTCGAAGGCAAGATCCCCATTCTCATCAACTCCTATGGGGGCGCCGGCGAGACGCAATGGGAGCCCTCGCGGGCGGAGACACCGGCACCCATTCCCTCCTGGGCCTGGGTGCTGTTCATCGTCATTGTCGCCTTTGGCGTATTTTACGGGGTACAACTGTGGAGACCGCCACCCGACTTCGCGACCACCCCGACCTATGGCCCCGTGGCGCTGAACCACTCCCAGTCGGCCGGTGTGTCGACCGCCGCTGGCAATGCCGCGACGGGCGCGGCACAGCCCACCGGTGCCACCGATGGCGATGCCGCCCTGGGCGCGTCGGTGTACAGCAACAACTGCGCCTCCTGTCATCAGGCGACGGGCTTAGGCCTGCCCGGTGTCTTTCCGTCGTTGGTGGGAAACCCTGCGGTCATCGACACGGATCCGACCACCCACATCGACGTGGTGCTGAACGGCCTGCAGGGAACGGTGATCGACGGGGTACAGTACGCCGCGCCGATGCCACCGTGGGCCGACCAACTGAGCGATGCGCAGATCGCGGCAGTGATCAATCACGAACGCAGCAGTTGGGGAAACAACGCGCCGAAGGTCACGGCAGCGGACGTGGCAACGCTACGCGCGGCGCACTGATCGCCAGTGATGCATTTCAGTGCTGCGCATATCCGCTACTCTGGTGGAAAAATGCAGACGCTACGGCCCTATGCGTCCGCCAGGAGGAATGAGCCTTTATTCTTACCGGCAGCCACAAAGCGCTGTTCAAAATCATCCACCACAGACGCCGTGACAGAATCCCTGGTCAGCAGTGCCTGACCCCAGCGATGCACGCGAGCCGGCATCAGGCCTGCCAGTGCCTCATGATGCCTGCGGAGGATTTCAAAGCGCATGAAAAACGGGGCATAGGCCGTATCGACCAGGGAGAAATGGTCTCCCATGAAATAGGGGCCATCCCCGATTACCGGCTCAAGACGGGCCAGCACCCCACCCAGGGCGTCACACTGCTGCCGAAAACCGTCTTCATCCTTCGCCATGATGGTCTTATACTGCTCCACCAGCAGATTGGATCCATACTCGATCCAGCCCCGGTGTTTGGCGCGCGCCAGCGGATCTCCCGGATGCAGGGCCGGCGGATACACTTCATCCAGATACTCATTGATGATGGCCGATTCAAACAGCACCTCATGGTCCACCTTAAGCAGTGGCACCTTGCCGAGCGGTGAAATATCCTTGAACCATTCGGGGGGATTTTCCAGATCGATATACGTGATGTCGAACGCGATACGCTTCTCTTTCAGAGTGATCACCGCACGCTGTACAAACGGACAGATGACGAAACTAACCAGCTCCAGACTCATGACAAACCTCCGGTATGGCGAGTGGCTCCCAGCAATTGATCAGGTGGCTTCCATCGCGAAGCCAAAGAACACTGCCTGTGAACCCTCGATAGTGGAATCTTTATCGAGACGATACTGACTTTTGTTCAGTGAGCGTATCGGAAATGATGCTACCCTGCCCGGCAGGGATGAGATCAAGTATAGAACAGTAGAGATGCCAATACTTTATTGTGTCTGATCGGACGGATGCACAACCATGCCCAACGAACATTCCGATAGCCCCCGCAGCGCGCGCCACTACGAAAGGCGCCTGCATCGGCACCGCCGACTTTACTGGCAGGTATCGCTGCCGGTCCTGGCCGTGCTGATCGCAGGCTATGCGCTGGGGTATTTTCTGGAGGCCCTGGTGCTCGCCGTCCTGGGTCTGTTGGTCGTGCTGCTGGTCATGCTGCGTGAAATCATCGATGTGCTGGGGTATCTCGGCAGCTTGCAGCGTGATGCGGCCGTGGCGCGCGAAGTGCTGCGCGGGGAACCGTCCGGGGCCGGCGACCGGCCGATCGCACGCGCACCGGATTAGACCATTGCAGCGTGGCGCACCGCCCGCATCCCAACGGCAACCGGTCTAGGCCGGCAGAAAGTCGATCGGATAGGTGATCGTCACCACGTCGACGTCCTTGGCCCCGAAGTCGAACATCTTCACCCGCGCCACCACCCGGCCACCCAGCTCCGCATCGGCAAGTTCGCTGCTGACCACGGCGCACTCGGTCACCCGGCCGTCAGGCGAGATAGTCAGACGCAGCACGAGCTTGCCCTGCAGGGTCGGGTTGCTGCGCAGGGCGCGGTTGTACATGCTGTAGATCGCACCCTTGTTGCGATCGAACACCATCTGGATCTCTTCGATACTACGTGCGGCCTGACGCGACTTGCCTGCCGAGGGCGCCGCGTTCGAGCGTGCGGCATCGGTTGCGACCGGGCTGGCGACGCGGGTGGTGCCGCGCTGGGCCAGCCCGACATCCCCGGTGTCGCGACTGAGCCGGCTGGTGTCGATCCCGGCCGAGGCCGCAGCGACCTTGGAGGTCAGCAGCGCACGCTCGGTGCGCGTCGCCGTCTTACCGGCCTCCGAGACACGCGCGTTGTCGCGCAGTTTGTCGAGCCTGGGATTGTCGCGCAGGTCCGCCAGACTGTCGCTGAACGCCAGTAGTCCGCTCTGTGCCGCCTTCTTGCGCGCGGCATCGGGATCGGGTTTCGGGGCCGGCACGCTTTTGGTCGTAGTCTTTGGGCTGTCGACCTTGGGCTTGGGTGTGGGTTCCACCTGGCGATCCGGTTTCGGTTCGGGCTTGGGCTGGGGCTGTACCTCGACGACCGGTTGCGGCGGGGGGACGACCTTCGGTTTGGCGGGCGCCGGCCGTTCCAGAATGAGTCTCGCCAGGCGTGGGGGCAATACCTCGACGGCCTCCGGTTCCGGCTCCGGCAGGGGCAGGTAGGGTGCAATCACGCTCAGGCACAGCAAGACACCGCATACGCCGATCAGGATGCGGCGGAAACGGCGCTCCTCCTCGGCGGTGGCCATCCAGGGTAGATTGAGCGTATGCAGGGCGGCACTCATGGGTTCAGCCCTTCCCAGCCGGGCGCTGCAGTACGGCCAGCGAAACCTGCCCGAAACCGGCGTCGGCGCAGGTCGCCATCACCCGTTTCAGCAGCGCATAGGGGATCTCCTTGTTGCCCATGATGGTGATCTCGCGCCGGTCAGGCGTGACCGATGCATCGGCGCGCAGGATACGCGCCTCCTGTTCGGCCAGTGCCGCCTTGAGCGCGGGCACTACGTGGTCCTCGCCGGCCAGCGCCGCGGTGACGCTGGCGACTTTGTGCCCCTGCACCAGGATGTCGGACTCGGTCACCATCACCACGACGGTCTCGCGCGGCTTGTCTTCGGCAACCGACTCCGGCAACTGCACCGCGCGCGTACTCGGCAGGATTTCACCATCCGAGGAGTTCACCAGCAGGAAGAACACCAGGATGGTGAAGATATCCATCAGCGACACCAGATTGAGTGCGCCACCGCGCCCCCAGCGCTTATGGTGACGCTCCATGCGTTCAGCACGGCTCGACATCTTCATGTTCAACGACCTCCGGCGGCAGCGACCCGCGCCCTCGCGGGCGGGGCATCACCGATCGAAATCTCGGGAAACAGCTCGACCTTGACCGCACTGCCGGCCACCACGGTCGTGGCGATGCGCACCGCATCCATGATCTGCACCAGCGCGTCGTATTCGATCTCGGGTTCGAGCAGCAGGGTTACGTCCCGCTCCTCGGGGTAGCGCGCCTTGATCGACTGCAGCAGCTCCGCCAGCTGCACGTAGTCGTAGCCACTGTCCAGCGCAGCGATATGCCGGATCAGACCGCCGTTGCGATCGCCCACCTCGACGCCGTCCTTGCGCAGCACCACTTCGAGGTCGAAACCCTGTGGTGGCGACGTGGCCCCGGCAGCAGCCCCGGCCGGCAGCGTCAGCTCCAGGATGGCGATCCGCGAGAACACCGCCGTGATCAGCAGGAACGGCACCAGGATCACCATCAGATTCATGAACGCGGTGACATTGATATCACCGGGGTCACGCGTGGTGGTGCGGCGGCGCCAGCGGCGGGTCATCATGCCGCGCCACCACCGACGCTGGCCTTCTCGGTCAGTACATTGAGAAATTTGACCGCAGCCATTTCCAGGCTGTCGACCAGTTCAGTAGTCTTGGTCTGCAACACCGTATAGATCAGCAGCAGCGGGATGGCGACCATCAGACCGAAGGCGGTGGTGTTCATCGCCACCGAGATGCTGGCGGACAACATGTCGGCCTTGTCTGCCGGATTGGCGGTGGCCACGGCGGTGAATGCCTGGATCAGGCCGATGATGGTGCCGAGCAGACCGAGCAGGGTCGCGATATTGGCGAAGGTCGCGATGTAGTGGGTGCGCTTCTCCAGCCGTGGCACGGTTTCCATCAGGCCTTCCTGCATGGCCACCTCGATGTCGTCGCGACGCCGTGCCGAGGCCAGGCGGCCCAGGCCGTAGCCGAGAACACGGCTGATCGCCGATTTCGACTCGCGGCTCACCACAATGGCCTGCTGATAATCACCCGCCGCCAGCAGTGGCATGATCCGGCCCCAGACGCGCCGGTTGGTCGCACGCGCCAGCGTCAGATACACGTAGCGCTCTATCGCAATGGCCATGCCGAGTGCCAACACGACGACGATCGGATACATGAACAGGCCACCAGACTGAAAAAACCCGACGATCGAACGGTAGATATCCATAGTCACTTCCCCCCAAAACGATGTGCTGATAACACCATATGAACCGGATTTACTCGGTTCCGTGAACTGAATCGTAATATCGCAACTCGCGCTGAAAAACCTCGCGCTGCACTGGCCCCAGGTGTTCGTTGAGCAGGCTTCCGGTCGGCAGGCCGGCGATATCGCCCAGCCCCGAGGCCTTCCACGGCACGATGGTCAGAGACTTCGGCAGTTCCTGGTTGCCGGTTACGGCCATCCCCTCGAGGTCCATGTCCTCGGCAGCCTGGCCGGTCGCGCCCAGTGCGGCGAGCAACAGCGACAGGGCAAGACGTCTATGCATACTGATCAGAGCCTCGTGTCATTGTGTGCCCAGACGCCGCTGCAGCTCGGCGACCCACAGTCCGGCCTCGGCATCACCTTCCCCGGCCAGCCGCGCATAGGCGCGGTAGTGCTCCAGGGCCTGCACCGGCTGCTGCAGATAGATGTCGAGCAAGATACCGATATTGCGGTGCGCCAGTGCGTACTCAGGATCGATGTCCAAGGCGGTCTCGTAGGCCTTGCGGGCATCCGCGAACCGGCCGGCCTCGCGGTACAGCATGCCCAGCCGGTTGTGCGCCGCGGCATTGGCCGGACGCACCATGACCGCCTGCTCCAGGGCGGCGATGGCGTCTGCGCGCTGGCCGTCCCGGGCGAGCTGCAACGCCTGTCGGTACTCGTTCGACGCGACCGCCTGGGCGCGCACGACGGCGGGATCGTCGACGGTCCGGTTCGATGCGCAGCCGGCCGTCAGCAGGCACAGCAGCAGTACGGCGGACCGTGTCTCAGCGGATTTCCGCGACATCGTCCTCCCCCCGTTCCTGTTTGGCATAGCGGACCGGCAGCAGCTGCGCGAGCTGTTGCAGACTCTGCCGTACCCAGTCGTCGTAGATCCCCTGCGGGATACGCGCGACATTGGTCTCGTGGATCTCGATGGCCTGTTCCTCGAAGGGGAATGCCTGCTCCTCCAGCAACAGGACATACTGCTCGGCCTCTTCCGCCGACAGATTGCCGGGACGTTCGGAGTCGAGCAGGGCCTGACCGAAATGGCGGTAGATCTCGGCGATGTGATAGGTCGCCGCGGTGGTCACCTCGGCGACGCCGTATTCGGCGGCGCGGGTGCAGGCCGCGACCGCAAGTTTGAGGTGGTGCTGCTTGCTGTCGAGGTGTTTCTTCAGCGGTGCCTTGAGCACGATGTGCCGATACGACTCGACTGCCGGCATGGCGATCTCCAGGGCGGCCCTGGCCGCCAGATAGCGCGTGCGTTCGCTGCGTTCGGTGGAGGGCGCCGCGGCTTCGTGTTGCACCAGCTCGGTGAGCACGGCCAGCCGCGCGGCCGGTGCGCCCGCTGCGGTGTGCAGATCCGCCAGCTGCTGGCGCGCCTCGGTAGCCGGTTCCAGCGGCTGCGGGAAGCGCTTGACGTAGTCGCCCCAGGTCTGGAGGGCCGGCACGGTCTGGTGCGACTGCTGATAGAGCTCGGCCGCCTGCCACAGGGCCTCGCGCTGCAGGTGTGGATCCTGACTGGCGTCGGCGACGCGCACGAATTCAGCCGCCGCCTGCCCGGTGCGTCCGCCTTCCAGGTAGGCGACTGCGAGCTTGCGGGTCACCTCCGGCTGCAACGTGTGATCGGGATGATGACGACGGAATGCCTCCAGTTGCGCAGTCGCGTTCGGCCAGTCACGCAGTTCCAGTAACGCCGCGGCGGCATCGTAATCCGCCGTCGCCACGATCTCCGCACCGGGTGCGTTGCTGCGCACACGCGCGAAATGCGCGGCCGCAGCCGCCAGATCACCGCGGGTGCGTGCCTGTTCACCCTGACGATAGATGGCCGCGGCGAGGCGCTCGACCAGTGCCTGACGACCGCTCTCCTGCGCCGGGACCAGGGCCAGGGTCTGCTGGTACGCCGCCTCGGCACGCTCGTAGTCGCCCAGATCGAAGCTGGCGTGCGCCACCACGGCCCAGGCGGTACGGTGCAGCTCACGCGGACCGTCCGCACGCTCGACCACCTGCTGGGCGGCCTGCACGGCGGCGGCGAAATCACCGAGCTTGAACAGGTCCCCGGCGGCCTTGGTCTGCACGGCCATGGCCTGCGGGTGTTCCGTATAGGTAGCGGCGAACTGCAACGCGCTGGCGATCGCGCGGCGCTGCCAGGCCGCTTGTTGCCCGGCAGGCAATGTCGCCCCGTGCCGGTCGTAGGCGAGCAAGGCAGCGTAGCCGGCCTCCGCCGACTGGGGGTGACGCGGATAGTCGTAGGCGGTCCTGGCATACTCCGCGGCGGCCTCTGCATAGGCCTGGCTCTCGAACAGCGTCTCCGCGAGCAGAAAATTCATGCGTGGGGTTGCGTCACCGTGTGGAAACGAGACGATGAAGGCGCGATACCAGCGCGCGGCCTCGGCGTAGTCCGGTGCCTGTCGGGATTGCTGCGCGACGGCGTGGTAATGACGGGCGAGGTCCTGCAGATTGCGCTTCAGCGCAGCCACCACCTCCGGTACCTCGGCCTGCACATGCACCTGCCAGTAGGGGCCGGTGAGTGCGTAGCGCTCGACGAAGTCGCGCTTGGAGCTCAACACCAGCGTGGGAAAGCCACCACGCTCGTAGGCAGCGATGACCCGCGCCTGGAATACCGGCGCGGGGCGTGCCAATGGATGCCGTTCGACATAGGCATGGAACACCGCGGCGGCATCCGAATAGCGCTCCTGGTTCAGATACAGCTCACCCAGGTTGGCATAGATCAGGTCTTCGTAGGCGCGTTCGCCACGACGTTGGAAATACGCGTCCAGGGAGGCTGCACCCTCCTGATAGGACACGCTCAGACTGACGACCCGCAGCGTATCATCGAGCAGTTCGCGCTCCGCACGACCCATGCCGGCGACGGCGGCAGTGCCAGTGGCCAGGCGCCGATCCAGCAGCGCGATGAAGGCATCCATGGCCGTATCATAGAAACTCTGTTTGAAGCGTGCCCAGCCCAGCTTGTACAGCGCGCGCTCGTAGAAATCAGAGTCATCGCCACGCTCGAGTACAGCCTGGTAGGCGACCTCCGCCGCGCCGTAGCGCCCGTGCACGAACAGGATCTCACCGCGACGGAATTCGGCCTCGCTGCGCAGTGGCGTGTCGGGGTGTTCGCGCACCAGACGTTCCAGCGTCGCCAGCACGACCTCGCTGTGTCCGGCATCGTCATGGGCCCGCGCGAGCTGGTACAGGGCCTTGTCGCGATGCGCGTATTGCGGATACTCGCGCAGTACCGTCTCGTACAGTGCCACTGATTCGGCCGGATCGGGTGCCACGGGCTCTGCCGCCGTGCCATTGGGTAGTTCGGCCTGCCGCCGTTCGTTTTCCTCCAGCTGCAGATCGGCCAGCCGGCGCATGGCCTCGGGACGGAGCGCGTCGTCTCCATCAGTACCGAGGTACGCACGGTAGTTCGCCATGGCCCGGTCGCGCGTATCGTCCGGCATCGGGGCCGGTACGATCTCGATGTGCCGTCCCTGCAGATCGGCCAGGGTTGCGGGCTGATCGCGCCAGCCGAGCGCGCCGCAGCCGCTCACCAGCGGCACCACACACAGCCAGACGGCATGGCGGTACATCATGGGGCACCGGCCCGCGGAGCGCCCGCCTGATCATAGGTCTGTGCCAGTGCGAAGCGCGCCTGCACCAGGTAGGCGTCGACGCGGCGTTTGCGCAGCAGCAGTTCACTCTGGGCCAGGCGCGTGACCCACTGCGCCTGCGCCGCCAGCAGGCGGTCGGTCTCGCTGCGGGTCGCCCGCACCCGCTCCCGCAGCCCGGCGATGCGGCCATCGAAACCCTCGAACGCGGCCGGTGCCGTCGCGTAGGCGACCTGCGCCCGAGCGGCCAGTTCTGCCGCCGTGGCCAGCGGCTCGACGGTGGCGGCGAGTTCCTTGCGGGCGCTGTGCAGGCGGGCCTTGTAGTCGTTGTGCACCTGCCACAGCAGCACACCACGCAAGCGCGCCTGCTTGTCACGCAGTGCCTGTGCACGTGCGTCGTCAGGCAGCGCCGCCAGCCGTGCCTCGATGGCCGCCAGTCGGTCCCAGGTCGTGCGCTCCTGCGCCGTCATCAATCCCAGGGCGTCATTGCTGCGCTCGATGTGCGCGAGTTCCTCTGCCAGCTGCGCATGCCGCGTCCGGGTCGCATCGATATCCAGGTCATCGAGACGCCCGCGCAACCGCGGGGCATGTTGTGTATGGCGCAGCCGGCGTGCCTCGATCATGTGCTCGAAGGTCTCTACCGAACCGGCCCAGGCGTCGAGGCGGTCGCCGAGATCCTTGAGATCGCGCAGGTTCTTGACCGCTTCCTGGAAGCGATGGGTGGCGAGCAGATCGACCAGGTAGCGGGTATGCGTTGCGGCAGGCACCTGCGCGATCTGCCAGAACCAGCTCCGGCCCGTACCCTCCGCGGCCAGCAGTGTGTCGATCAGACGTCCTTCATCGAGCGCGGCGATGGCCGTATCCAGAGAGCGGCCCTCGGCCGCGAAGGCCTCGATGGCCTCCTGATAGAGTTCGACGGCGCGACCCTGTGCGCCGAGCTGCGCATAGGCGTAGGGCACGGCCAGCCAGGCCTCCTGCACGGCGAGATCGCGACCATCGCGGCCGTGCAATTCCAGCCACGGGAGCAGCGCTTCACGATAGCGCTGCTGTTCGGCATCTGCCCAGCCGGCGCCGAGCAAGGCGCGTCCGGACAATGGGCCCTGCAGGCGCACCCGGTCGAAATAGGGACGCGCCCGGGCGGGCTGTCCCGCCTGCAGCAGACGATAACCCAGGGCCAGGTTGGTCTTGTCGCGCAGGGCATGGGCCTCGCTGCCATGCGCCGCTTGCGTGCCGAGCCGGTCCAGCAGCTGCACGGCCGTGCCCGTCTCGCCCTGCGCCAGCAGTGCGATGCCGAGGTTGTAGTCGGCGTAGACGCGATCCCCGGCCGCACCATCCCAGTCACTGAAGGCACGAACCGCGGCGGCCGCATCACCCCGGGCCAGGCGCACATGCCCCAGCAGCATGCGCTGCTCGGCACGCACCATTCGCTGCGTGCGCGGAGTCCGGCTTGCATCGTCGAGGCCGTCGATATGCGCCAGCGCCGCCGCCGCGTCCGCCGGGCGACCCTTCTGGAAGGCGATGCGGCCGAGGTAATACCAGGCGCGGTCGCGCACCTCGGGTCTCACGTCATCATTCAGAAGACGATGGAACAACCGGCTGGCTGCGCGATCCAGGCCGTAGGAGAGGCTCATGCCACCGAGCAACAGCTCCGCCTCGCCGGCATGGTAATCGAGCTCGTGGCGCTCCTGCGCCTGCTGCAGTCGACTGATGGCGTCGAAATACCGTTCCTGATGGAACTCGAACAGCACCTCGCCATAGGCCAGGTCCTGGACTTCGCTGGGTTTGCCCGTGCCTGCACCAACGTGGCTGCCGTAACCGGACAGGGCCAGACACAGCGCCAGCCACAGCGCGTGGCGCGAGAAGGTACGCACTGGCGGTATGACGGGGGTGGGATGGTGCGACAGGACAGGCATTGCTCCGGGGCCCTATTCCCATTCCTTGATCACGAACTCCGGTTGCTGTTTGCTGGTCTTGTCGGTGATCTTCAATTCCAGATAGGCCGGGCCGACACCCTTGTCGAGTGCCAGGTTCGCACCCCGCCGGTAGTCACGTCCTGCCGGTCCCTGACCGACGAACAGGGCGACCACCTCATGCCTGCCGGCCTTGAGATTGCCCATGTACAGGCGCTGCACACCGCCGCGCCGGAACGCCTCCAGTTCACGCTCGGTATAGAGGTAGTTGGTGACGATCTTGTCGTCGATCTTGAGCTGCACCGAATCCAGTGCAAACGTGCCGCCGACATCCAGCGACAGGAACACGGAGACCTGGGTACTGGCGGGATACAGCAACTCCTCTTCCAGGGCGAACAGCTCCCGGTTGAGTTTGAGTACTTCCTGCTTGAGGTCCTGGATCTGCCCGTCGAGCGCCGGTGGTGAGTCCGATGGGTCGGCGGCCAGACCCGGCTGAGACAGGGACAGGCCCACAAGGGCGGCCAGAACGAATCCCCGTATCGACCAGTGCTTCGACTCAAATATTCTGTTCATAGAGTTTCTTGTGTGCTGCATGGATGTTTCTTATGTACAGTCACAGGTCGTCGGTGGCGACGGGTCGCACACCTTTATAGCGTCCTGTCTCATGGTCCCTGAGTGATAACGGTCACAGATCCCCGGCTGACGGTGATTCGAGTGATGATTCGGAGAACCCGTTAACAGTCCTGATTCGGCATCTTCAATACCAGACCGAAAGATATAACCTGAGGACACCGGCAGTGAAATCGTACTGCGGCTCCTCGCCCGGGGTCATCGCGACGGTCAGATCACGGAAATCGTCGTACGCGAACAGGATGTGATCGTAGGAAAGATTGAGCGTCCCACGCTCGATACCACTCCGGTCACGCAGGAATTCGTAGCTCGCACCGACGCCCAGGGTATGCGAATCGAAGCTGCTGAGTTCCTTGTCGCGGGCCAGGAAGTTCTGCGCCTGGGCACGCGGGAACAGATCACTGTAGAAGTCGGCATGTCCCTGGGTGTAGTAACGATATTTCACATCGAATATCCAGCGTTCCTTCCAGGGATGCGTATAGCCGACTTCCGCCATGTGCGCCCGGATACCCCAGGTATCGTCATAGAAGCGATATTCCCCGTGCAGCGCGGCGCGATACGGCAGGAAATATTTGCTGCGCACCGCGAAGGCATTGCTGGTGCGCGTATGCGGGTACTGTTCCGGTTCGTAGCTGTAGCCGACCGGCGTGGTGGGGTCCAGATAGCGGACCGAGCGATAGGGATTGTTCAGGAAGCCTTCGTCGGTGATGCCCTCGTAGGCAAGATCCACAATCCAGTCGCGGCTCAGGATCTGCGACAGGCCGACGCGATACTGTTGCCGGTCGACGTCCTCGGAGAAATCCGGCTGCCCGGTCTTGCCCACCGTATCCCAGCCCAGCGAGTAGCCGAGCGTGACCGTGGTCAGATCACCGAACATGCTCTGGCTGATATTGAAATAGGCAGAGTTGGCGTCGAAATCGCTCTCGTCGCTGTGGGTGTATCCCAGGCTCATGATCGACTTACCAGCCAGGTACTGCAGACCCGCCGAGGTCTCGGTACGCCGTTCGCTGTAGGGGCTGGCAGTCGTGATCACATCGATGGAGGCGCTGCTGATCGCATCGACGTAGTAGTTGCCCGACAGGGCCAGGCTCTGACCGATGCGTTTCAGGATCTGCAAGGAAGGCCCGGTGACTTTGACACCGCCACCATCGTAGGCATGATAGAGCGCATCGGCCCGGTCATCGGGCAGGACCGCGGCCAGTAACGGCAGTGCGATGCCGGCGGCCAGTGCGGTGAACAGCGTCACCCCGCCCCGGACCTGACCGCCACAGTCGCCGGGCCTGCCACGCCAGGATTCCCTGCCATCAGTTGCAGCCACAACCGCCCCCCTGCCCGCCTTCCGCACCGCGCGCGCCCTCGCGCGCCTGATAGACGTGATTCGTGTAGGACGCTGCGATCGGATCACGGTCGAAGCTCATGATCGGATCGGCAAGATGCGCACGCTCGTAGGGCTTCACCCACGGCTCGATCCCGGAGCACCCCGCGAGTGTGAGCAGGATCGACAGGGCGAACCCCTTGGTCAGTGACATGGTCATTCCTTGATCAGGGTCCGGATCTGTTCCTGATACTGCTGTTCGAGACCGGGCTGATAACCCTTGTGCAGGTAACGCATGTTTCCATCCCGATCGACCAGCACCGTGCTCGGCATGGCGGCGACCTGATACAGACGACTGACTTCGTTGTCGGTATCGAACAGCACCGGGAAGCTTACCTGCAGCTCCTCGATCAGTGCCCTGGCCTTACCCGGGTCCTCCTCGATATTCACGCCGAGCACCGTGAAGCCCAGCGGCTGATAGCGTGTGTAGAGCTCATCCAGCACCGGCATCTCCTGACGGCAGGGCCCGCACCAGGAGGCCCAGAAATTGATCATCACCACGGTGCCGCGCAGCTCGCTGAGTTTGAGGTTGGGGCCGGCATGGCTCTTGAGCGTGAAATCCGGTGCCGGGCCCTGACCGGTCCCGGCAGCGGGCAACGCGCCGCTCAACAACACCGCGAGGGTCACGGCCGCGCAACGCAGGGGAAATCGGGATGGTTGTCTGTGCATGACGGTCTCCTCTTCAGAAGAACATACTCAGGCCGGCCTGGGCCTCGAGATTGTGAGTGGTCTTGTCCTCGCCCAGCAGATCGGTGTCGAAGATGTAATCGCGCACTTCGACACGCAAGGCGAGAAAATCGGTCACGAGGAAGCGGTAGCCGATCCCGACATTGACGGTAAACAGACTGTCACCGGCGAAGTCCGTGCTGCCGACGCCGCCGACGAGGTACAAGGCCGTGTTGAAGGCGTGATTGCGGCCGACGAAGGCCTCGCCCGGCAACACATTGTAGGCGAGCGACAGACTGTAATAGCTGTAGTCGCGCTGATCATCGGTGAGCAACTGCACGGCACCGCTCAGGTTCTCGTAACTGGTCTTGCCGAGTTTGCTGCGGCCATAGGCGGCCTCGACGAAGAAGTCCTCGGTGACATGGTAGGCGGCACGAATGCCGTAGACGGCCTCGCTGCCGAAATCCTCGACACTCAATACGCCGGCGAAGACACCGATCTCGAAGTCCTCGGTATCGATATCCGCCTCGGTGTAGACGCGCCGCTCCAGTTCCGGCTCGATGACCTGCTCCTGCGGTACTGGCGGTACCGGGTCGGCGGCATGCACCGCCACCGTCGGCACGAGCACGGCTGCCGTGCTCAGAAGAATACTGAGAAGCCTGCTTTCCATTCCTGTATTTCCTCGTTTTCGCTGCGATTGGTGAACACCACGTAGCTCTTGTATTCCGCCCGCAGTACAAAGCGTCGGGTCAGATAGGCCCGGACCCCGACACCCACATGACCGATCTGATCCCGGCGGTCCTCACCCTGCACCAGGGTCACCCGCGGATCGGTCTCGATCACACCGGTTCCGAGGGTGAAGAAGGGTGACACACGCCATGTCGGAAACGGCTGAGCGAGGATATTGGCGTTCACCATCCGGTTCTCGGAGTAGTTGCCGAGCGCCTGGGAGAAGGACAATTCCAGCGACAGGTTTTCGGTCAGGGCATAGCCACCATGGACACTGAGCACATCGGCGCCGTCGAAATCTCCGCCCAGTACGCCCAACTCCCAGCGTCGTGCGGAGAAATCGCCGATGCCGGGTTCGTGCAGGCGGGTCGGTTCGCCGGCGAGCGTAAGGGTCTGCTCGAGCTGTTCGTGGCTCACCCACCCCTCCTGGCCGCCCGGGCCACGTACCTTGAACCAGTCCGTACGGCGCTTGAGCACCTCGATGCGCGCACCACGATCGATGACGTAATAAATCGGATACCCGCGTCCCGGCCCGGTGCGTAATTCGATGTAGGGCGCGGCGATCTCGGCCTGGAAATAACCGTCGGCGGCCGCCACTGTGCTGAGCAGCAGGCACACGATCGCGACGATGGCTGTGGAGATCGGCATTGAGCGGGGTCCCTGCACCGGCATGCGCTGTCAGTTGACCGGGACATCGAAGGGATTGTTGTAGTACTGCGCACCGATATCCAACCATTCGGCGATCAACCGCAGCTCCTCGGGCTGCAGGCGACCGGCATGGGTGCCGCCCGCATCGAAACGGCTGAAGAAGCGACTGCTGGCACGCGCACCGCTGGCCGACATGCTGGCGGGTACGGTGATGGTCAGCATGACCGGGATCGGATCACCGGCGCCATCCAGAATGAGATTGCCGTCGGCATCGGTCTCGAATAACGGAGCGCCACCGGCGTCGGTGGCCTGGATGAGGCGGTCCTGGAGCACGCCCATGTCGATGGTCTGTTCGTTGTCATTGAACAGCAGTTCGCGGTAGGACTTGAACTGTGCGGCCTGGTCAGTCGAGGGACCGTCGGTCAGATCCAGTTGTGCATCTGGCACTTTGAGAGCCCCCATGGCATCTGTCGATGTATGGCATGCGGTGCAGGTAGCGGCAGCCCGGTCCCGATTCCACAGCGGGTGGATGTGGGTCTCGTAATTGATGACGATACGACAGCCGGCGGACCAGGCCGCCTGACAATCCGCGGACACCGGGGCCGGCGTCAGGAGATCCATGTAGCGGTAAGCGAAGGCCGTATCGGCAGGGCGTCCCGCAGCGACCGGATCGGTCCACACGTCCGCGTAGATCAGATCGACACTGGGTGTGAGGGTCGCCGCATCGATGCGGGCACGGGTCTCGGCCATGGTATCGCCAAAGTCGGCGAACAGCGCCGCCTGGGTATTCGGGAACGGCAACCCGGTCGCCGGCGCACCCGGATTCACCGCTGGGGTTCCATCCCGGCGACCGTGTGGACGTCCGCTCGTATGGTTGTGACAGCCGTTGCAGGTCACGGTCTCTCCCGGGCGCAGTTGCAGCCAGTTCTGATGCCGTGCGCCGATACGGCGACCGTCCTTATCGAGAACGCTGATCGTCAACGGGACATTGGCGGGCACCTTGAGCTTGACCGAGCCATCCGGCTCGATCGGCGCATAGGCGACGATCTCGCGCATCAGTTGCTGTGCGCTACGCCCATAGGCCGTGCCCGGCACGACCTGCACATCGCGATCCGGGATACCGACGGCCTTGACCACCCGGAGAAACCGTGCGGGACGCATGTCTGCCGGTGTCTGCGCGGGGTCTGCGAGTGTGGCGATGTTCGGGCTGGCGGTATCCATGCCGTCCACGTCATAGACACTGCGGATGTGGAGGATCCCGGCGGCTTCGGCCGCGGCATCGGCATCCAGTCCGGCACCGATCTGCTGATCGAAGCGGATCGCCGGCAGCTGACGCGGCTGGGCAGCGACGATGTCGGTATAGGCGATACCCTCGACCGGACGCACCACCGGAACCTGGGTGTTGCGGTCCATATCGTAGATATAGATGCCATACAGGGGCGCTGCGGGCTGGGCGTCCGGCGCTGCCAGTCGCTCGTCGGTGCACGGTACGATGCGGTCGCGCTCCAATAGCCGGCACTGATTCCAGGACACCAACGCCCGACGGGTGCCGTCCCACAATGGAAAGAAGTCGCCGAAACGACCACCGGGCGATGGCAGGGTATCGGTACGCACCGTACCGTCGGTGGCAGGCGTCTGTGCCGGACCGCTCAGGCTGTTGCGGTTGATCCAGGTGGGCTCGGTGTTATCGCCGTAGTTCTCGACATCGACATACACGAGGTCGCCACCCTGATCGGTGCCGCTCACCGGCTTGACCAGCACCAGCAGACGGCCGTCAGGCAGCGGCCGGGGTTGAAAGAATTGAATCGTGGCACCATCGGTTCCGGTGTCGTGGCTGTGTGCACCGTACAGGATCTGCAGTTCCGTCCCGTCGGGGTTCATGGTGTACAGATTGATGGCATTGCGACCCCCCATGTTGTCCCAACGGCTGAACACGATGCGGCCGTCATTGAGTACCCCGGGATCGAAGTCATGACTCTGGTTGGCGGAGATCTGCCGGAGTTCGCTGCCATCCGCATTCATGATGTGCAACACCGGCGCATACTCGCGCCGGTCTTCATCGAGATGGGAATATTGCGGCTTACCCTCGTCCAGCAGCGTGGCCTTGAACTGTCGCTGCCGGGTGGACGTGAACACGATGCGCCGGTCGGGAAGATAATGTGGTGTAAGGTCCTGGCCGTCCTCGGCAGTGATATCCGAGAGGATGACCCGATACAGGCTGTCGCTCGCGATATCGTATTCCCAGATATTCCAGGTCGGTTGATCCTCCGGATCGGCGCCCTCGATCTCCGGACCGCGCATGGAAAACAGCAGTTTGCTGCCGTCATAGGACATCTGCACGTCACGGACATCGCCCCTGCCGGCAGTGAAGCGGCCCGTCACGTTGCGTTCACGCGCACTCGGCGAAGCCAGATCGCGATAGAACAGGTCACTGCCGGGATTGAATGCCAGGGCATCCAGTGCCGTGACCGTCTGCAACGCAGCAACCGGCCGTTTCACATAGGCGATGCCGAAATCCTCGACGACCGGGTCTGGCGCCTGATCCCCTCCTCCACCACAACCCACGGACATCAACACGACGGCGCACAGCGCCACCCGACCGATGCGTACCATCGCATACTGACTGGACAATCTCATACCCCCTTGTAAACGGCATCGGTCATGCCGTTCTCGATTCGTTTCGTGTTGTATGCATCACATCTAGCGACACGAATCGCCCCGATCGTATTATCAGACACAGTCGCATCGTTAAACTGGGTCCAAGATCACAAAACGTTTTTGTGTTTTGCGCACAATTACTGACAAAGGACGGGAAGCCGCCGTGATCGGCGTACAGAGGCGAGCGCGTGCGCAGCGGGAGGTGCTGCCGCAATCGAACGGAGAGGCGACAGCATGACCACAAAAGAGCCATCCAACAGACTCGGCGGAAAACTGCTCGGTGTGAGCATCGCGACGGTGATCGCCCTCGGTGTCAGCGGTGGAGATACCGTGCTGGCCGGTGATCTCGAACGCCGTCAGGCCAAGCGTATCCATGACCGCGTTGCCGGCGTGCCCCCGAGTGCCGCCGTGCTCGATGCCATGGAACAGGACATCATCGACGGCAACCCGTTCGCCGCAGCACAGCGCGCCATGGACAACAGTGCCTTCTACAACGTGACACTGAAGAATTTCGCCACACCCTGGACCAACCGCGATCAATCCGCATTCGCACCCCTGAACGACTATACCGCGACCGTGATCGGCATGATTCGCGACCAGGTTCCGTTCAATACCGTGCTATCGGCCGATCTGGTCTATGTCGGGACTTCGGACCTGGGCCTGCCCGCCTATTCCATGTCCAACAACAATCACTACGCGGCGCTCGAAAGCCAGGGACACGATCTGAGGACCGCCCTGATGCCGGCGGCGCAGTCGGTCGTGACCAGTCTGCCGGCCGACGCGACCGCCGGTGTCATGACCACCCGGGCGGCAGCGGAGGCATTTTTCGTGGCCGGGACCAACCGTGCCATGTTCCGCTTCACCCTGCTGAACCATCTATGCAACGACCTCGAACAGGTCAGCGACGTCACCCGTTCACCGGACCGTATCCGTCAGGATATCTCCCGCAGTCCGGGCGGCGACAGCCGCCTCTTTCTGAACTCCTGCGTTGGCTGTCACAGCGGCATGGATCCCATGGCCCAGGCCTTTGCCTATTACAACTTCGACGCGAACCTGGGCCGACTGCTCTACAACCGTGCCGGTGAACTCGATCCGGCAACCGGCACCCGTGTAATGGCCAAATATCTGATCAATGCCGATGTCTTCCAATACGGCTTCGTCACCCCGGACGATCGCTGGGACAACTACTGGCGCAATGGTCGTAATTCCCTGCTGGGCTGGAACGCCGCGCTGCCCGGCAGTGGCAATGGCGCCAAATCACTCGGTCAGGAGCTCGCCAACACCGAGGCCTTCGCCCAGTGCCAGGTCAAGAAGGTGTTCAAGAGCGTGTGCCTGCGCGAGCCCGGTGATGCCAGCGATCGTGCCCAGGTTGCGTTTATGACCACAGCCTTCAAGGCCGGCAACTATGACATGCAACGTGTGTTCGCCGATGCGGCCGTGTATTGCATGGGCGATTGAACGGGCACCAGTGACGGAACGATCGATCCATGCAGCGTCAGTGGAGAAACTCCATGCAGCCACATAGTACCCGCAGCACCGCTGCCCCAGCCCTGCTGTCAGTCTGCCAGCAGCGTTGGCAACGGTTCGTGCTTGTGTGTCTTGTCACCCTGGGACTGACCGCCTGCGGTGGCGGTGAGAAGACGACCGAAACCCCCATTACCAGCGGCACGGAGATATCCAGTTACGGCGGGCCGGCACCCGCAACGGCCGACGTACAATCTTTCCGGATCAATGTCTGGGAGAACCTCAAGGCCAACAACCGCTGCGGCAGCTGCCATGGCGCCGGCGGCCAGAGCCCGGGCTTCGTGCGTCTGGACGACGTGAATCTCGCTTACGCGGCGGCCAACACCATCGTCGACCTGACGTCGCCGGCCGACTCGTCCATGGTCACCAAGGTCGCCGGCGGGCACAACTGCTGGCTGGCCAGTCATGCGGCCTGCGGCGACATCATCACGGCCTACATTTCGGCCTGGGCCGGCGGTTCGATGAGCGCGGCCGGACGCCAGATCGAACTGACGCCCCCAATGGAGAAGTTCCCCGGTGACAGCAAGAGCGCCCCCGCCGATCCGACGCTGTTTGCCACCACGGTCTATCCGCTGCTCACGAGCCATTGTTCCGCCTGCCATCGTCCGTCCAGCCCGAATCCGCAGGCACCGTTCTTCGCCGACAATGACGTGAACGCGGCATACGCAGCCGCCTTGTCAAAGATGGATCTGACCACACCGGCCAATTCGCGCTTCGTGCTGCGACTGGGTCAGGAATTTCACAACTGCTGGGACGATTGCACTGCAAATGCCGAGCAGATGCGTGCCGCCATTGCCGCCTTCGCGGACCAGGTCCCGGCCACGGAGGTCGACCCGCAACTGGTCATCAGCAGATCGCTCAATCTCGGTGACGGTGTGGTGGCCGCGGGCGGCAACCGTCACGAGGCCAATGTCATCGCCCTGTACGAATTCAAGACCGGCTCGGGCAATATCGCCTACGACACCAGCGGCGTGGAACCCGCCATCAACCTGAACTTGAGCGGACAGGTCGACTGGGTCGGCGGCTACGGACTCGATTTCATTACCGGCAAGGCCCAGGGCACCACCACGGCCAGCCGCAAACTCGCCAACCTCATCCGCTCCACCGGTGAATACTCCATCGAGGCCTGGGTAGTACCCGCCAACGTCACCCAGGAAGGACCGGCGCGGATCATCAGCTATTCGGCCGGCACCGCCGCCCGCAACTTCACCCTGGGCCAGACCCGCTACAATTACGATTTCCTGCACCGTTCCGGGACCACCGACGGTAACGGTGAACCCGCCCTGTCGACCGCGGATGCGGACGAACGCCTGCAGGCAACCCAGCAGCATGTGGTCGTCACCTTCGATCCCGCCAACGGCCGCCGCATCTATGTGAACGGCGTCTACAGCGGCGATCTGGATCCGGTCAGCGGTGGCACCCTGGCGGATTGGGACGATACCTATGCCCTGGTACTCGGCAACGAGGTCAGCGGTAATCGGCCCTGGCAGGGCAAAGTGCGGCTGCTGGCCATCCACAACCGCGCGCTGACCACCGGGCAGATCGTACAGAACTTCGAGGCCGGTGTGGGTGAGAAGTTCTATCTGCTGTTCGGTGTCAGTCATCTGACCGACATCCCACAGAGCTACGTCTTTTTCGAGGTCAGCCAGTTCGACAGCTACAGCTACCTCTTCAACCGCCCGACCTTCATCAGTCTCGATCCGACGGCACAACCGGACGGCCTTGCCATTCAGGCCCTGCGCATCGGCATCAACGGCCGCGAGGCAACGGTCGGCCAGGCCTACCGCAACCTCGATACGACCGTGACGAACACCACCTACACGCCAAACGGTCAGGTGCTGTCCGAACTCGGTACCATCGTTGCACTGGAGCAGGGCGTCGGCAGTGATGAGTTCTTCCTGAGCTTCGAACGCATCGGAATGCATACCAACGTGGTTACCGAACCGGTACCGATCGCACCCGGCGCGCCGCCGGACAACGCCCCGGTTCCGGACATCGGATTGCGTACCTTCGATGAGATCAACGCCTCCATGGCCGTCATGACCGGTGTCGATGCGCATACGCCTGCCGTGGCCGCTACGTACACCACGATCCGTCAGCAACTGCCGACCGCAGAGGATATCGAGGGATTCGTGTCGGCACATCAAGTCGCCATCTCCCAGCTGGCCATCGAATATTGCAATGCGCTAGTCAGCGATACCGTCCTGCGCACCAGCTATTTCCCGGGCTTCAACTTTGGTGCATCCGCGGGCAGCGCCTTCGACACGCAGGGTGAACGCAATCTGATCATCACCCCGCTGTTCGAGAATATGTATGGTACCGGCCTGACCACACACCCGGACCCGGCGGAGGTCACTACTGAATTGAACGCATTGATCGCCAGGCTGACATCCTGCGGCGGTGGTTGTGCCGCAGAGCGCACCGCAACCGTGGTCAAGGCCGCCTGCGCCGCAACCCTGGGCAGTGCTGCGATGTTGTTGCAGTAAGAAACTCCCTGGAGAATCCCCATGAGTAAACGCCGCTTCTTTGCACCCGATGAACCACTGCGACATCCCGCCCACAAGCGACCACTCTCGCGGCGCGATTTCCTGGCCCAGGGTTTTCTCGGCGGGCTGGGGCTGGTCACTGCACCGACCCTGTTCAGCCTGTTTGCCAATCCCCGTGCGGCACAGGCCGCACTGTCGGCGGACCTCCAGGACCTGAAGAATACCTGCGGCATCGCGGTGCAGGGTGCGGGCAAGATCCCGTTCATCTGTTTCGATCTGGCCGGTGGCGCGAGTATCGCCGGCTCCAATGTGCTGGTCGGCAGGCAGGGCGGCCAGCTGGATTTCCTCTCCACGGCGGGCTACAGCAAACTCGGGCTGCCGGGTGACATGATCCCACCGGTCGCGGACACAGTGAACGGCGGCGACCACATCGATACCACGCTAGGTCTGGCCTTCCACAAGGACAGTGCCTTTCTGCGCGGGATTCTCGACAAGATCTCACCGGCGACGGCGGCGAGTGTGAACGGTGCGGTGATCCCCGGCCGTTCCGAGAACGACACCGGCAACAATCCGCACAACCCTATGTACGGTATCCATCGCGCCGGGTCCGATGGCGAGCTGCTGACCCTGATCGGGTCACAGAGCACCGACTCAGGGGGCAACTCCATGGCCCCGGCAGCCTTGATCGATGTCTCGGTACGCCCGACCAAGGTCGATCGCCCCAGTGACGTCACCGGCCTGGTGGATACCGGCAAGCTGGTCGGACTGCTCTCACAGGACGACGCAGTGGCCGTGATGGAATCCATTCAGCGCATCAGCGATATGAAGCTCGGGCGGGTCGATACCCGCCTGGCGCGGGATGCCGAGATCAAACGTCTGCTCCGCTGCGGCTATGTCAAAAGTGCCGACCTGGTCGATCGCTATGGCGATCCGACCGCGCTCAACCCATCCATCGATCCGAATATCATCGGGCCGATCTTCAGCCAGGCGGACTATGACGGAGACAACGAATTCCGCAAGACCGCCGCCGTCATGAAGCTGGTGATGAATGGTTTTGCCGGTGCCGGCACCGTCACCCTGGGCGGCTATGACTACCATACGGGTGAGCGTGCCACCGGCGAACTGCGCGATCTGCGCGCCGGACGCTGCATGGGTGCCTGCATCGAGTACGCCGCGCGACTGGGTGTGCCGCTGATGCTGTATGTCTTCAGCGATGGCTCGGTGGCCAGCAACGGTACGCTGGACAATTCGCTGAACGGCCGCGGCAAGGGCGTGTGGACCGGTGATAACTCCTCAACCGCCGCCTCATTTTTCCTGGTCTACAATCCCGGTGGCCGGGCGACCCTGCAGGGTGGTTCACTCGACGGGCAGGCCCGTCATCAGCAGTTGGGCTATTTCAGGGCCGATGGCTCGGTGGAGACCGCATCCAGCCCGGCCGCCAACAATGTCAACCTGATGGTCGAGACGGTGATTTTGAATTACATGGCCCTGCACGGGGAACAGGGCAATTTTGCCAACCTGTTCCCCGGGCACGGTCTGGGGAACACGAGCCTGCGCGACAGTCTGGTGGCCTTCACGCCGATCGTGAACGGCACTCTCTGACGTCAGCGGCCCGCAGCTGGAATTCCGCCCGAAACACAAACCCAGGGCGACGACGTGCACATCCCGCGGGCCATGGCCGCACGCTGGCATCCCACTCCGCACAACTGCTACAATCGGCCGCGGTATCGAGCGGCAGAAACGGCCCGACAAAAATGCGGGAACGACCGCAACCCGTGGCGGGCATCGCCACTGCCCGAAGACGATCGGGTGCTGGCCGTCGGTCCGCCGACCGCCTGAGGCTGAACTCGACGCCGGCCTTTCCCCGCCCCAACGCCCCGGTAGCCCAGTGGATAGAGCGACCGCCTCCTAAGCGGTAGGCCGCAGGTTCGATTCCTGCCCGGGGCGCCATTCACAACGGCAATTTGCGCCGTGCCTCAGAGACGTTCGGGAGCTGGCCGATGCGGTTGAGCACACGGCTCAGCTCGGCGATGTCGCGGATCTCCAACGACAACTGCATGTGGGCGACGTGGTCTTCCTTGTCGGTATAGGTGTCCACGCCGATGACATTGATGCGTTCGTTGGCGAGCACCGCGGTGATGTCGCGCAGCAGGCCGGCGCGGTCGTAGGCGACGACCTGGATATCCACTGGATAGCTCGCGGCGCCCGCACCGCCCCACTCCACCTCCAATATGCGTTCGCGCTCCGTAGCCGCCAGACGCAGGGCATTCGGGCAGTCCCGCCGATGGATGGTGACGCCGCGCCCACGGGTGATGTAGCCGACGATCGCATCGTTCGGTACCGGCCGGCAGCATTGCGCAATGTGTGTGAGCAGGTTGCCGACGCCCTCGATGGTAAAGCCTTCCGCTATACCCTCGCTGGATCGTGGGGCACGCACCGTCGGCAAGGTCTCGACGGTCGGTGCTGCGAGTTCGTTGGCCGCCCCCGCCAGTTGTGCAGTATTGAGGTCGCCGTTGCCGATCGCCGCCAGCATCGCCGGGACGCTGGGCTGGTGGAGGCGTTCCGCCAGCTGCTCCCAGTTCAGATTGGTGATACCCAGGCGGTTCAACTCCCGGTCCAGCGTGGCCCGGCCGGCGCTGACGTTGTTCTCGTAATCCTGCTGGCGGAACCAGTGACGTACCTTGGCGCGTGCCCGTGGCGTCTTGAGAAACCCCAGGTGGG
This sequence comes from Gammaproteobacteria bacterium, assembly GCA_019911805.1. NCBI lineage: Bacteria > Pseudomonadati > Pseudomonadota > Gammaproteobacteria > Gammaproteobacteria bacterium. The sequence continues at coordinate 19,324 of JAIOJV010000111.1, read as the reverse complement.
TGTTCAGCCAGTCGCGGCTGGGCGTGCCCTGGCGGGCTGTGAGTATCTCCACCTGTTCCCCGTTGCGCAGCTCATGGGTGAGCGGCACGATGCGACCATTGACCTTGGCACCGCGGCAGCGGTGGCCGAGATCGGTGTGGATGTGATAGGCGAAGTCCAGCGGGGTCGCCCCCTGCGCAAGATCGACCACCCGGCCCTGCGGCGTCAACGCATAGACGCGCTCGGTTACGTTCTCGGACTTGAAGCGGTCGACGAATTCGGTCGCCGTGGATTCTTCATCCTTCCACTCCAGCAGCTGCCGCAGCCAGGCGACGCGCTGCTCGACACTCGCATCGAAACGCCCACCCTCCTTGTAATGCCAGTGCGCGGCGACCCCGAGTTCGGCATGCTCGTGCATGCCACGGCTGCGGATCTGCACCTCCAGGGTACGGCCGTTCGGCCCCACCACGGCGGTGTGCAGCGAACGGTAATCGTTCTCCTTGGGATTGGCGATGTAGTCGTCGAACTCCTTGGGGATGTGGTGCCACAGGCCATGCACGATGCCGAGGGCGGCATAGCAATCGGCGTCGTGCTCGACGATCACACGTACTGCGCGTACATCAAAGATCTGGTTGAATGGCAGGTTCTTGCGCTGCATCTTCTTCCAGATGCTGTAGATATGCTTGGGCCGCCCGCTGACCTCGGCCTGGATGCCGGCGGTCTGCAGTTCGCGCGTCAACTCGCGCACGACGTGTTCGATGAAGCGCTCGCGGTCGACGCGGCGCTCGTCGAGCTGCGTGGCGATCTCGCGGTAGACCTCGGGGTCGAGGTACCGCAGCGAGAGATCCTCGAGCTCCCACTTGATCTGCCAGATACCGAGACGGTTGGCGAGTGGCGCGTAGATCTCCAGCGTCTCCTGGGCGATGCGCTGCTGGCGCTCGGGCGTGAGATGTTTGAGGGTACGGAGGTTATGCAGACGATCGGCGAGTTTGATCAGCACCACCCGCACGTCCTCGGCCATCGCCAGCAGGAGTTTGCGCACGCTCTCGGCGTCGTGATGGTCGCGCGCACCGTCGGCATGGGCATCCTGCAGGCGACCGATGCGACCCATCTTGGTGACACCATCCACCAGGTGGGCGATGCGCCCCCCGAAGTCCCGTTCGAGTTCATCCAGGGTAACCGCTGAGTCCTCGACGGTGTCATGCAGCAGGGCGGCGGCCAGGGTCTCGTAATCGAGATTCAATGCATTGAGAATCTCGGCCACCGCCAATACGTGGAAGAGGTAGGGCTCACCGGACAGCCGCAGTTGTCCGTGATGGGCACGCCGCGCGGTAGCCAGGGCGCGCGCCAGGACCTCGCGCTCGGCCGCCGGCCGCCCGCCCGCCAACGCCGCCAGCCAGGCCTCGCTCCCCGGTTCGACCCGGTCGGCAGCGGTACCGGACGTGATGACGCCATCCATCCACCTGCCCTCCATTGACTGCACAGCGACACAATAGCAGGGACATCTGGCCGATATCCATATCGCCGGTAACCACCCGCCGCCACGCTCACCCGTACCGCGCAGCGTGCGCCGATACACCCCACCGCACTCCCTGCACCCGTCTTACAATCGTTCCAACATGGACTGTACCTGGGCGAAGACATCCGCCACGCCGCGCTGGTAGGCCTCGACCACCGCCGGGAAGGTGTCGCCGGCCACCGCCTGTTCGACCTGGATGTGTTCGCGCAGCAACAGTTCGCTGTCGGTACCATCCGCCAGCAGCAGCTGTGCCGCCAGACTGACGTGACCACCGTCCCGGCCACGCACATGCTCGAAACGGTGTAACTGCAGACGCAGACGGTAGCGCCCGTCCAGGCGATCGCCGCGTGCAGCTACCTGTGGCGCCACCCCGGCGGTCTGCAGATAGTCCGCCAACTGCCGTTCCAGCAGACGCGGCGGGGTATCGATCCAATGGTGGTAGTGATAACGCTGCAGCCGGGCCGGGGTATCCACGCTACTGTACAGCAGCGAGCGGTCGCGGTAGATGGGTGCGGCAGCATCCACCGTGACCGTCAGGGTGCCGTGGATCGCGGCCGTGACCGGGACCACCTCGGGCGCCGGGATGTCGAGCCGATAGAAACTGTCTTCGGGAACCCGCACACTGCCGCTGCAGGCGGTCAGCCCCATCGCAATCAGGCCGATCAGCAGTCCATTCATACGTCGCCGCTCAATCACCGTTCACTCCTCGCTCCGCAGGGGGGCTGCCAGTCAGCAGCAACCCAGGATTGCCGCGCAACGCACGACTGAATTCGTTCATGTTGCGGCTGGTCGCCTCCAGCTCGAACAGAATGCCGTCGACCTCCCCCGAGACGCCTTCCAGCAGCTGCCGCAGCGCCAGAACCGCCGCGCGCCCGTCACTGCCGCTGTCTGCAACCAGACCGTGGACCTCGCTCAGCAGCGCATCGAGCTGGGCCTGGGTGACGCGTAATCCTGCCGAGAGCTCGCGGAAGTTGCGTGCCGTGACCTCGCCGTCGCTGATGATGCTGCGCACCCCCTGCTGTGTGCGCGCATCCAGCATCCCGGCCAGATGCCCGGCGCCACGATCCAGTTTCTCCACCATCGTCTCGACGTCGCCCAGGATCTTCGGTACCCGTCCACCGAATTCACCGCCCAGGTCGGACACTACATGATTGAGATTGTCGAGCAGTGGCCGCAGAGAGTCGCGCGTCAGGCCACCGATATCATCGGCCACCGCATCGAGTGCGGCGAACAGTTCGGTACCCAGCGCACCGGGAAGCTCCGCGCCGGACGCCAGGTAAGTACGGCTGTGCCCTTCCTCGATGTTGATGACGGTCTCGGCCAGCAGGCCGGCGGAATAGATCCGTGCCACGCTGTCGGCGGGGATCTTCCAGCCGCGCTTGATGCGCAGATTCACCCGGTAGCGCGTACCGGTCGTGTCCTGGAGTGGCTCCACGCCGGCCACGAAACCCACCTGATAGCCCTCGTAGGTCACGCGCGAACCGTCGGCCAGGCCGGTGATATTGGCGTAATGGACATGGTAGGGATCGCTGTCTCCAACCCGGCCGGTGAGCTTGTACAGCACCACCAGCAGTACCGCCAATGCGACCAGTACGAAGGTACCGACGGCAAAATAATTGATGGAATCACGTCGCATGAGGCTCAGTCCGTCCGGGTCAGGCGTTCGAGGTAGGCATCGGCATCGACCGGGCCGGTGTCGGGGATGCGGTTGATCAGGGAGCGTATCCGGGCATGGTCGGAACGCCGCACGTTTTCGACCGTGTCGGTCAGCAGGATCTCGCCACGATCCAGCACGGTGATGTGATCGGCGATCTTGAAGGCGCTTTCCAGTTCGTGGGTCACCACCACGATGGATATGTTCATCGAGTCGCGCAGCCGCAGGATCAGCTCGTCCAGCTCGGCCGACACCACCGGATCCAGGCCCGCCGAGGGCTCGTCGAAGAACAGCAGCTTCGGATCCATGACGATGGCGCGCGCCAGTGCCGCGCGTTTGATCATGCCGCCGGAGAGTTGGGCCGGCATGAGATCCTCACAACCCGCCAGATTCACCACCTCCAGCTTCATGCGGCTCATGATACGGATGGTGTTGGCATCGAGACGCGTGTGCTCCCGCAGTGGAAACTGCACGTTCTCGCCCACCGTCATGGAGTTGAACAGGGCCCCGCCCTGGAAGGACACGCCCATGTGGCGGCGCAATTCGAACAACTCCTGCCCACTGAGGGTATTGATGTCGTGTCCGAACAGTTCGATGCACCCCGCCACCGGCCGTTCCAGGCCGAGCAGATGCCGCAGCAGCGTCGACTTGCCCGAACCGCTGCCGCCCATGATGACGCGGACCTCGCCCGGCGCGACCTGCAGCGACACGCGGTCGAGGATACGGCGTTCGCCGTAATAGGTCGTCAGCTCCGTCACCCTGATCACCGGGGTGGTCGACTCGACGACGGTGCTGACATTCGGCATCGGCATGACGTCGGGTCAGCGGCTCAGGAAGAAGGTGAAGATCATATCGGCCACCACGATGGCGCCGATGCACAGCACCACCGAACGCGTCGTCCGCTGACCGAGGCCCTCGGAACCACCGCTGGTGGCGAAACCATTACTGCAACTCACCAGCGTGATCAGCACGGCAAACACGATGCTCTTGGTCAACCCCTGCAGTACGTCAGCGACCTCCAGAGAGGCGAGCGTCAGTTCGGTGAACGCCGCCAGGCTCATGTGCAGCTGCAGGCTGCACAGCAGACCGCCACCGAACAGTGCGACAGCGTTTGCCAGGATCGTCAGCAGCGGCATCATCACCACCATGGCCAGCAGAATCGGCGCTACCAGATAGCGGACCGGGTTCACACCCAGCACGCGCAATGCATCGATCTCCTGCGACATCTGCATGGCACCGATGCGTGCGGCGATCGCCGAACCAGAACGTCCGGCGACCACGATGCCGACGATGAGCGCGCCGAACTCACGGGTGATGGACATGGCCAGCCCGGGGATCACCTGCGACTCGGCGCCGAAATCCCGCAGCGTGTAGATACCCTGCAAGGCCATCATCATGCCGTTGGCGAGGGCGAGGATGGCCACCACCGGGATGGCGGATACGCCGATGCGCATCATCTCGGCCACGACGGTCGCGACCCGGACCGGCTGCTGTCGCAGCGAGCCGACGGTGATCCAGAACAGGCTCTCGACCAGCAGCGCGGCGCCGTAGCCGAACTCCTCCACGCCGCCGACCACGCGCCGTCCCAGATTGGTGGTGAATGCCCTGACCATCGTCCCTCTCGTCTCCCTGGCTGCAGGGCGCAACAGCCCCGCGTAGGATTGCCTTACGGCGACGTAGCGCCCTGCCCGACCCGCTCCTGCACACTCCCATAGATGGGAAAGACCTTATCCAGTCGCGCGAGCCGGAGTACGTTGAGCGCGGTACTGCTCACACCCACGAGCCCGAAGTCCAGTCCGCGCACGCGCGCCAGCTGGAATCCCTCCACCAGGCTGGCGACGCCCGAACTGTCGATGTAGGCGACACCACTCAGGTCTACCAGGGTGGGCCGACCATCCTGCAGACATTCCAGGATCAGCCGGCGCGCCTCCGGTGAACTGTGCAGATCGATATCGCCCTGCAGACCGATGACGGCATAGCCACCCGCGGCGGTAAAGGTATGACTCATGCGTCGCCTGCCTTCGCAATACAGTGTTTCTTCATACAGAGCAGATTGCCGGTCGCATCAGGCACCGGCAGATACGCGATCTCATCCATGATGCTGCGGATGAAATGCACGCCCAGTCCACCCGGGCGCAGCTCACGGAGATCGCGCCCGCGCCATGCCTGCAGCGATACCGGGGACGCGTGGTCGCGCAAGCGGATCTCGATGCCGGCGGCCAGTGGCAGGATCTGCAGTTCCAGCGTCCCCGCCGCGCCACGGTAGCCATGCTGAATGACGTTCATGCAGGCCTCGTTCACCGCCAGCACCAGATCCTCCACGGCCGGCACCGCAAAACCGAGGTCGGTGGCGGCCTCCCGCACCAGGGCGCGCAGCGCCTGCAGCCGGCTCGCCTCCGCGGGCACACACACGGACCAGCTGCGTTCATCTGCCATGCGCGGCCTCCGCACCATCCACCAGCAACAGTGTCAGATCGTCGTGCACCTGGGTCGTGCCGATACGGGCGGCGAGCCAGCGCGTGCGCGCGCCGGCGTCGTCCTGGCGGCAGCGGCGGATGAGCGTCTTGAAACCTTCCAGGCCGAGCTCGCCACTGTCCGGCTGGCGCGCCTCGGTCAGGCCATCGGTGTAGAGATACAAACGTCCCCCTTGCAAATGCAGCTCCTGCGTCACGCACTCGATCTCCGGCAGCACTCCCAGTGGCGGCATGTCCGCGGTGAAGTCCTGCCATGCCCCCTGGACAGGTTCATACAGGGCCGGGGGATGCCCGGCGTTGGCGAGCAGCACCCGATCGTGGTGCGGGTCATAGCAGCCGCCGATCATGGTGACGAACATGCCACGCACCGAGGTCGCACAGACCTCCCGGTTCAGCATCGTGAGCAGCGCGGCGGGGTCACCCAGCCCTTTGCCGAGGCAGCGGAACAGGCTGCTGACCTTGGCCATCAGCAGTGCCGCGTGCATGCCCTTACCCGACACGTCGGCGATGCAGAACAGGATCCGACCATCCGGTGTCGGGAAATAGTCATAAAAATCTCCCGACAGCTCGCGAGCTGACGTATTCATGCCGTGAAAGCCCGGACACGCCCCGTTTTCGCCCGGCATCAGACCGCGTTGCACTTCACGTGCCAGCCCCAGTTCCCGGTTCAGCTCGGCGGCATAGCGGTCACGCTCGGCCAGGGCCTGTTCCAGACGCCAGGTCAGTTCCTGATAACTGAGGTTGTCCTCGAGCAGCTGCAGATTGGCCTCGCGCAGCACATCGGCCAGCATCACCTGGGTGCCGATGGGCATGCCCAGCGCCCTGCCCGCCGCGACGACGCCCTGGGCCATCGCCTCCAACACATCGTTCACCTGCTCCGCATCCAGCCCGAAGGAGCTGGCGAGCAGTTCCCGGCAGCGATGGACCACGGGACGCTTATCGGCGGCGGTGAAGACCGCGGCCATCCAGTCCGCACACTGTGCCACCCGGCACAGATCGTCCGGTTGCGCGTCCCCCGCCGCCAGCGGCGCATGGTGGCCCCCCATCACGCGGCACAACTCCGGTGGCAGTTCCCAGGCCGCGGCCAACTGCTCACCGATGCGGTCGTGGGTGACGCCGAACAGATCCTGTTCCAGCACGTACCGCACCTCGGGGTCGGCGACGGCCAGGGCACCCCATTCACTGGCCCGGTCCGGGGCAACATAGAACATCACCAGCAGCCCGAAATCCTGGAGCAGGCCGGCCGTGAAGCACTCTTCCCCATTGAGACGTGCGACCCCGGCCAGACAGCGTGCCGCCACCGCGCGGCGCAGCGCCTGTTCCCAGTACGCAGACATGTCGAGGCCCGGGATCGCATCCGCGCGCAGTGCATCGCGCATCGTCACGCACAAGGCGAGGTTGCGCAGGGCGCGTTGACCGAGCAGCGTCACCGCATGTGCGGCCGAGGTGGCCTTGGCACGGAAACCGAAGAACGCGGAATTGACGATACGCAGCAATTCCGCCGTGAGCACCGCGTTGTGGGTGACGATTTCGGCCAGGCGCCGACTGGTGATGTCGGGCCTGGCGCAGGCGCGCACAATGCCGATCGCCTCCTGCGGCGGCGCCGGGAGGTCGGTGGGCTTGAGATGGGTCCAGGTATTCTGGTCAGGCATCGGGCATCCCTGCAGTGAATCTTCCGCCAACACGCGGTGGGTGTGCTCGCAGGCGTCAGCTGCTCGCAGCTTCAGCACCGTCGGCAGAAGGGGCGCCTCGGCGAGCCCCGTGATGCCTCTGAAACGATTGAAGCGTCACACCGGTCAACACAGCGGCGAAATCCGGTAAAACTTTACTTTTCCAATTTTAACAATCGTTTAGAGCTACCTGGCACGTCCATCTGCAGCGACTGCGGCCCGTGTAAAATTGACTTAGGGCAAGGTTGACCGCTTGTGAATACTTTACAGTCGCGCTCAGGTACTACTGCCGGATTGCGCTGCCATGCCGCCCTCTCTGCAAGACAAGCGACTGATTACACGACTGGCTTTCTTCGTGGTGTTCCTCCTGGCGCCGCCGCTCGACGTGTTTCGCCTGGATCTGTACCTGGGCCATTTCATCGTCTTCGGCCAGCCCTGGACGCTGGGCCTAGACCCCTTCCTGCGCGGCGAGGTCGGCCCGGGCGTCGCGGCCTGGAACCTGTTCTGGCGCGGCCTGCTGCCCATCCTCGCCGTCGGCGGCGGGCTGTTCTGGGTATCCTGGCGTTATGGCCGCCTCTACTGCGGCTGGCTGTGTCCGCACTTCTCGGTGGTGGAGACCATCAACGGTCTGATGCGCCGCGCCAGCGGCAAGCCGACGCTGTGGGAGAAAAAACCGCTGCCCGAGCGCCTCCCCGACGGCCGCGAACTGCGACCCGACCGGCGCTGGTGGCCGCTGACGCTGCTCGCCGTCGTGGCATTTTCCTTCCTCTGGGCGCTCGCCCTGCTGACCTATCTGCTGCCGCCCGACGTCATCTACGCCAACCTGTTCGCCGGCACGCTGACGCGTAACCAGTCCGTGTTTCTGCTCGCCGGGACCCTGGCCTTCATGGCCGAGTTTCTGTTGGCGCGCCACCTGTTCTGCCGCTTCGGTTGCGCCATCGGCCTGTTTCAGAGCCTGGTGTGGATGGCCAATAAACGTGCCCTGGTGGTCGGCTTCGACGGCGCGCGCGCCGCGGCCTGTGCGGACTGCAACGCCGCCTGCGACAACGCCTGCCCGATGCGGCTGAAGCCGCGCAGCATCAAGCGTAAGATGTTCACCTGCACCCAGTGCACAGAATGCATCAGCGCCTGCACCCAGGTGCAGGCGCCACACGGTCAGCCGCCGTTGTTGCAGTGGGTCGAAGAGGAATGCGCACGGCTGGTCTCCGACCGTGAGCACGGCCGGCCACTGCCGGACGGCGGCACCTGCTTCCAGTTCAAGGTGGAAAAATACCCGGGGTCGCGCATCGACACCTCGGAGGGACTGCGGGACTCACACTGACATGGAAGAACAGGTCGGACAACTCTGGCATCGCCTGATCACGCGCGCCGCACGCGACGATTTTCCACAGGCGGCCGTCGCGCTCGAGGACGTGCGCCGGCCGGTCGGCGTGTTGTTCCGCGCCCTCGGCGGCGACGGCGGCTTACGCATCCAGTCCACCACCGCCACCGACTACGCGGCGCGACGCGGCCTGCTGGCACGCATCGCCGGTGCCGGCGCGCAGATCGAACTCGCCTGGCGCGACGCACAGGCACTGTGCCTGCCGCGGCAGCTGGCAGTATTTCCCGAGGCGGGGCTGAACCGCGAACTCTACCTGTGGCTGGCCGCACTCGCCGCCCAGGATGCGGCCGCCGATCTGCCCTGGCTCGCACGCAACCAGGCGCTGACATTGGCTGCGCTGGAACGCTATCCCGGTCTGCGGCCGCGTTACCGGCGCCTGGTCGAGGCGCAGCTCGCGCAACGCCCCGACAGTGCGCGGCTGGCGCCGGACGAGGTCGCCCAGGAACTCGCGATCCGCGCTGCCCTGCAGACGCCCGGCGGCGTGGCGCAACTGCCGCACGCGCGCCGCCCGCCGCAGCCGGTACACCTGTGGCTGCACCCCTTTCCACCACACGCCGCCGCGGCGACACCGTCCGGCGACGCGCAGGACGGCGACGAGCAGGGTGGGGGCGAGAGCCATGCCGGCGACGATCGCCGCCGCAGCGCCCGGCGCGTGGCCGCGCCGAAACGTGAGCGCGGCCTGCTGGCGCTGCGCTTCGAAGCCATGTTCGGCTGGGCCGAACACATCAACGTCGATCGCGGCACCGAGGACAACGACGACATGGAGCAGGCCCGCCGCGAGGCCGAGGATCTGGACGAGCTCAGCGTCGCGCGCGAGCAGCACCGCTCCGCCTCCCACATCCGCTTCGATCTGGACCTGCCGGCCGCGGCCCAGGATGACCTGCCGCTCGGCCCGGGTATCGCCCTGCCCGAATGGGATTACCGCAAACAGACGCTGCTGCAGGACTACTGCCGGCTGCAACCGCTGCTGGCCGCCGACGCCGTGCCGGCCGAACTGCCCGCACGCCTCGCGCCCACGGCGCGGCGCCTGCGCAACCAGTTCCAGGCACTGGCACCCGCGCGGATATGGCGGCGCGCCCAGGCCGACGGCAGTGAACTGGATCTGGACGCCTATCTGCGTTTCACCACGGAGCGCCACAGCGGCGGGCGCCAGACCGACCCCGGCCTGTATCGCGACCTGCGCGTCGGCGACCGCGACCTCGCCTGCCTGCTGCTCGCCGATCTGTCGCTCTCCACCGACGCCTGGATCAGCAACGAACAGCGCATCATCGACGTGATCCGTGACAGCCTGTACCTGTTTGCCGAGAGCCTCACCGGTACGGGTGATCGCTTCGCTATGTACGGCTTTTCCTCGCGCCGCCGCGAGCATGTGCGCTTCCATCATATAAAAGGTTTCGACGAACGCTACGACGGCCGTATCCGCGGCCGTATCGACGTACTCAAACCGGGCTTCTACACGCGCATGGGTGCCGCTATCCGCCATGCCAACACACTGCTGGCGACACAGGGCAACAAGCGGCGGCTGCTGCTGATCCTCACCGACGGCAAGCCCAACGATCTCGACCACTACGAGGGCCGCTACGGCGTCGAGGACACCCGCCACGCCATCGCCGAGGCACGCCGCGCCGGCCTGCAGCCATTCTGCGTCACCATCGACCAGCGTGCCGGCGACTACCTGCCGTACCTGTTCGGCAGCAACGGCTACATCGTCATCCGCAAGCCGGCAGACCTGCCGCGGAGGCTGCCGCTGCTGTACGTGCAGCTCACCCATTGAGATTACCCTGACAGCCACTGGGGTCTCGATCGACGCCGAACCACGATCTGGTATCGTACGGCGTGTTGCACAGCCGCAGACCGACCCGGCATGAACCGCCAACAACAAGAGACGAACCGCATGTCGCACTGGAAAATCTTCACCGCCGCCCCCCACCGCGTAATGATGTTCGTGGGCAGCCTGCAGCTGGTACTGACCCTGCTGTACTGGTGCGCCGAACTCGCGCTGCGCCATTTCGGCGGCACGTCTTTGCCGGGGATGACGGTGCCGCCGTTCTGGGGACACGGCTACCTCATGCTCTACAGCCTGTTTCCCTACTTCTTTTTCGGCTTCCTCATGGTCACGTATCCGCGCTGGATGAGTGGCCCCGAGATCGCACGGTCGCGTTATGTGGCGAGCTGCCTGGTGATGGCGACGGGCACGACGCTGGTCTATGTCGGGCTGTTCACGCACGCGGCGCTGCTGGGCGTCGGTGCGCTGCTGCAGGCGGTCGGCTGGGCGATCGGACTGACCGATATGTACCGCGTGTTTCGCGCAGCGTCGGCACGCGACAAGACACACGAATCCTATCTGAATGTCTATCTGTTCCTCGGCGGGACCGGTATGGTCGTCTTCGGGCTCGGCGTACTGTGGAACGACCCGCACTGGGTGCAGGGGGCCCTGACGCTCGGTCAGTGGGGCTTCGTGCTGCCGGTACTGCTCACCGTGGCGCATCGTATGCTGCCGTTTTTCAGCAGCACCGTGCTCAAACCCTATACGGTCGTGCAGCCGATGTGGGTCCTCGCCGCGCTGCCACTGTTGTTCGCCGCACATGTCGCGAGCGAGCAGTTGGGCCTGTGGGGGTGGCGTCTCCTGTTCGACCTGTCACTGGCTGGCATCGGTTTCTATCTCACGGCGCGCTGGGGTCTGCGGCGCAGTTTCGAGGTGCGTCTGCTCGCCATCCTGCACATGGCCTTCGCCTGGTTCGGCATCGGCATGGCGTTGTATGCGCTCGAAAGCCTGCTGCTGCTCACCGACAGTGGGCTGTCGCTGGGCCGTGCACCGCTGCACGCGCTCGGCATCGGGTTGGTGGGTGGCATGACGCTGGCCATGGCCAGCCGCGTCACCCTGGGCCATTCCGGCCGGCCACTGGTCGCCGACAACCTCGTCTGGTGGTGCTGCTGGGGCCTGCAGGCCACCGCCATAGTGCGTATTGCCGGTGACCTGCCGTTCACCGCCCGGCTGTTCGGTATACCCACGATGCTGTGGGCGGCGGTGTTGTGGCTCATCGTCATGCTGGTGTGGGCGAGCCGCTTCGCACCGCTCTATCTGCGGCCGCGCATCGACGGCAAGCCGGGCTGAGGGCCGCTATCGGCGGGTACGGACTCGCGTTACCATGGACCCCTCGTCCAACGGAGGGACCGCCATGAAAACCATCCGCCCAAAAACCACCCGTTTCGTCGCCGCCATCATCGCCCTGTCGAGCCTGCCCCTGTCGGGTCACACGGCCTGGCAGGATCTGCTGAACAAGCTGCCGTTGCCATCGAAATCCACATCGACTGCCGGCGTCCAATCGCTCACCGACAGCGAGATGTCCGCGGGTCTCAAAGAGGCCCTGGACCAGGCCGCACAGATCGCTGTCAAACAACTGGGGCAGGACGGCGGCTATCTCAATAACCCCGCCGTACGCATCCCGCTACCCGAACGTCTGAGCTGGGTCGAAAAGGGCCTGCGCGCCGTCGGCCAGGGCGCCATGGTCGATGAGTTCGAAGGCACCATGAACCACGCGGCGGAGCAGGCCGTGCCGGTGGCGCTGGATGAGTTCCGTGGCGCGATCCGTGCCATGACCCTGGCCGATGCCAAGACCATCCTCACGGGACCGGACGATGCCGCGACCCAGTATTTCCGCACCCAACGCAGCGACAGCCTGCGGGAGAAGTTCCGCCCCATCGTCAGCGCCGCAACTGCGCGCACCGGCGTAACGGCATCGTACAAGAACCTGCTCGACCAGGCCGGTGGTGCCAGCGCCCTGGTCGACACCCGCAGCCTCGATCTCGACAGCTACGTCACCGACAAGGCGCTCGATGGCCTGTTCCTGACGATGGCCGAGGAGGAAAAGCACATCCGCGAGAATCCGGTGGCGCGCTCGACCGACCTGCTGAAGAAGGTCTTCGGCAGCGTCGGTCGCTGACGACCTGCGGTCGGCACAGTGGTCCGCTGCGCAGGGATACCGCATTATACGTCCGACAATAAGAAAGGCAGGCCGGAGAACCGTCGGACATGGACCTTTGGATCGCAGCCAGGCTGCTCGTGCTGCTGGTGGCCGCGAACGGCGCGCCCATCGTCGCGCGCAAGCTGTTCGGACGGCATGGTGCGGCACCGATCGATGGCAATCGGCGGCTGCACGACGACCAGCCACTGTTGGGCACGTCCAAGACCTGGCGCGGTCTGTTCGCGGCCCTGCTGACCGGCACCATCCTCGCACCCCTGCTCGCCCTGCCCTGCACCCTCGGCTTGACCGTGGCCGCCGCCGCCATGGCCGGCGACCTGCTGTCGAGCTTCATCAAACGCCGCCTCAGCATCGCGCCCAGCGGCATGGCCTTCGGACTGGATCAGGTGCCGGAGTCGCTGCTGCCGCTGCTGGTGGTCGCACCGCGCCTCGGCCTGACGTTCGCGGATGCGCTGCAACTGACCGCCGTCTTCCTGATCATCGAGCTGTTGCTGTCGCAGGCCTTGTATCGCCTCAACATCCGCCGGCGACCGTATTGACGGCGAGGCACACCCGGCAGGATACGGCGGCACTGTAGTGCACGGCGAGAGAATTCAAACCGCTCTTGGCCACGGAACACCACGGAAAGAATTCGATGGTGGAATGACGATGGATTTGAGATCTGTTCCCTTCGACTCTTGAACTTTTTCCGTGTTGTTCCGTGTGGTTCCGTGGCCATCGATCTTTAAATAAGACCCGCCGAGGCGCAGCCTGCGGACCTCATCCTCAGCGTCGGCCGAAACGCCCCGGCTGGAACAGCCGCACACCGCGCCGCTTGAACAGCGGCACCAGCAGCAGGCCGGCGATGAAACCGCCGATATGCGCACCGAAGGCGACGCCACCCTGCTGCCCGGCGGCGGGTATCGAGCTGACCAGCTGGATCACGAACCAGAAGCCCAGTACCCAGCCGGCCTTGATCGACATGCTGTGCAGATAAAAGCCGAAGGGGATGACCACCAGCACCCGGGCATGCGGAAACAGCAGCAGGTAGGCGCCGAGTACACCGGAGATCGCACCGCTGGCGCCGATCATGGGGATGACGGACTGCGGGTCCGGCAGGGCCTGGGCCAAGGCGGCGGCCAGCCCGCAGACGAGGTAGAACATGAGGAAGCGCGCATGCCCCATGGCCTCCTCGACGTTATCGCCGAAGATCCACAGATAGAGCATGTTGCCGATCAGGTGCATCCAGCCACCATGCAGGAACATGGAGGTGAACAAGGTGGCCTGGGGCGCGACCCACGCGATCCCATCCGGCAGCTGGGCGTGTCCGAACAGCACGGCCGGGATCAGCCCGAGCGCGTAGACCACACGTTCCTGCTGCATACCGAAGGACAGCTGCCAGAAGAACGCCAGGACACAGACCACGATCAACCCGACGGTCAGTACCGGCGTGATGGAAGTCGGGTTGTCGTCACGCAGGGGAATCATAGGGCTCCGCCATCGGCCGGTGCCGGCGCGCACACGGCATTTAACCAGGAAGGACACAGGGTACACTACGGCGGTCCACGACTCCCGGGATCGCACCAGCCCCATGCTGCCCGTACTGCTCATTCTCGGTCTCACCCTGACGCTGCTGGCCTGGCCGGTGGCGCGTGCGCGCCTGCGCGCACGGCGGCGCGCGGCCCTGCGCGCGCAGGCCTTCCCGCCGGCCTGGAGCACCGTGCTGGAGACGCACCTGCCACTCTATCGACGGCTGCCGCCGGCGCTGCGCACACAGCTGCACGGCCACGTCCAGGTACTGCTGGCCGAGAAGGATTTCCACGGTACGCACGGCCTGCAGGTCACGGATACGATGCGTGTCATCGTCGCCGCCCAGGCGGCCCTGCTGCTGTTCAACCGCACGCCGGACTATTACCCCGAGTTGCACAGCATCGTCTTGTACCCGGCGCGCTTCATCGTCGACCGCGAGGTCTGGGACGAGGCCGGGGTGCAACGCCGCGAGCGCCGGGTGCTGAGCGGCGAGTCCTGGGAGAAGGGCCAGCTGGTACTGTCCTGGGACGATACCCTGATGGGCGGTATGGACAGTGGCGACGGCTACAATGTCGTGCTGCACGAATTCGCCCATCAGCTCGATCATCGCTCCGGCAGCACCAATGGCGTGCCTGCCGGCCTGGGGCGGCGGGGCCGCGCCGCCTGGTCGGCCGCCTTCCTGCCGGCCTACGAACATCACCGCCGCCACGTCGCAGCCGGCGAGGACACCTGGCTGGACCCCTATGCCGCGGAAAGCCCTGCAGAATTCTTTGCGGTGCTTACCGAGTACTTCTTCGAACTGCCGCGTGAGCTGCGGGTGGAGTATCCGGCCATCTATGCCCGGCTGCAGGACTATTACCGGGTCGATCCGGCCCGCTGGCCGGCCGCCTGATCCAGGTCGGGACCGGTGCCCTGGATTTCCCCGTGACGGCCCGTATACTGAGCGCCGCGACGGTCCTCCGCAGCCTCGCCGCCGGGCCGGCCTGCCGACCGTACACAGGGTCCAGCACCATCACCGGTGGAATATTCAACCCCAGCCGCTGCCTACCGGCATAAGGGGCCACGACCCCAGGTCCATGCACAAGTCCAGCTTCCTCATCGCCATCGCGATCGCCACGCTGACCATCCTGGGTTGGGCGCTCTACAACAATCCGGATTCCGAACCGCCGTGGCCGGAGCGCATCCAGGGCTTCGCCTTCTCGCCCTATCACGCCAATCAGGCCCCGATCTGGAGCAAGTATCCGAGTGAAGCGCAGATCGATGCCGATCTCGCGCTGCTGTCGGGCGAGACCTATGCGGTGCGCACCTACACCGTGGAGAACACACTGGGCGAGATACCGAAGCTGGCGGAGCGGCACGGCATCAATGTCGCACTCGGTGCCTGGGTGGGACCCAATGCCAAGAAGACCCGGGTTGAACTCGACCGCATGCTGCACATCGCGGCCCGCTCGCGCAACGTGGTGCGTATCCTCGTCGGTAACGAGGTGCTGCTGCGCAAGGACATACCGGTGGCGGAGCTCATCAACTACCTGGACTACGCCCGCGCAAACATCGACATCCCGGTCAGTACCGCCGAACCGCCCTATATCTGGAAGGACCATCCCGAGCTGGTCGAACATGTCGACTACATCACCGTCCATCTGCTGCCCTACTGGGAAGGCATTCCGGTCAACGAGGGCGTGACCTACGCCATCAACAGCATCAACGAACTCAAGACGCTGTATCCCGGCAAGCCGATCGTCATCGGTGAGGTGGGCTGGCCCAGTAACGGCCGCACCCGCGGTGGTGCCGTGGCCTCCGCCGCCAACGAGGCGGTGTTCCTGCGGCGCTTTCTGGACGTTGCCGCGCGGGAAAAATATATCTACTACATCATGGAGGCGTTCGACCAGACCTGGAAGCGCGAGACCGAGGGCGCGGTCGGTGCCTACTGGGGCGTCTACGATGTCGAACGCCGGCCCAAATTCCAGTTCTCCAAACCCATCGTGCGGATTCCCAATTGGCCGATCCTCGCTGGCATCTCGGTGTTCGTGGCCTTCGTGACCTTCGCGCTGCTGCTGATCGACAGTACGCGCCTCGCAAACCGCGGCCGCAGCTTCCTGGCGCTGATCACCTATGTCGCCGCGACCGCCGCCGTGTGGATCATCTACGATTATCTGAACCAGTACCTGACCATCACCAGTGTGGTGGTGGGGCTGCTGCTGATGGTCGGCATGATCGGTGTCATCGCCGTACTGCTCGCCGAGGCGCATGAGTGGGCCGAGGCCCTGTGGACACGCGAACACCGCCGGCTGTTCCGCCCCGTGGCGGTGCCCGACGAGCAATTACCGAAGGTGTCGGTGCATGTCCCGGCCTACAACGAACCACCGGAGATGATGATCGAGACGCTGAACGCCCTGGCGGCGCTCGACTATCCCGATTTCGAGGTCATCGTCATCGACAACAACACCCGGGATCCGGCCGTCTGGGAACCGGTGCGCGACCACTGCATGACGCTGGGGCCGCGTTTCCGCTTCTTCCACCAGGACCCGCTGGACGGATTCAAGGCCGGTGCCCTCAATTTCGCCCTGCGCCACACCGTCGCCGATGCGCAGATCGTCGCCGTCATCGACAGCGATTACATCGTCCATCCGCGCTGGCTGCGCGATCTCACGCCACGGTTCACCGACGAGCGTATCGGCATCGTGCAGGCGCCTCAGGATTATCGCGACGCCCGCGAGAACGCCTTCAAGGCCATGTGCTATGCCGAATACCGCGGCTTCTTCTATATCGGCATGATCACGCGCAACGAGCGCAACGCCATCATCCAGCACGGCACCATGACCATGGTGCGCAAAGCGGCGCTGGAAGCGATCGGTGGCTGGGCGGAATGGTGCATCACCGAAGACGCGGAGCTGGGACTGCGCATCTTCGCCCATGGTCTGGAGGCGTCCTACATCCCGCGGAGCTACGGTCGCGGCTTGATGCCGGATACCTTCATAGACTTCAAGAAGCAGCGCTTCCGCTGGGCCTTCGGCTCGGTACAGATCCTGCGCCGGCACGCCGGCCAGCTGCTGCGTCGCGGCCAGGGCCGGCTCACCGCCGGTCAGCGCTATCACTTCCTGGCCGGCTGGCTGCCGTGGCTCGCCGATGGCGTCAATCTCGTCTTCAACATGGCGGCACTGGCCTGGTCGTTCGCCATGCTCGCGGCCCCCGAGCATATCGATCCACCACTGCTGATGTTCTCCATCCTGCCGCTGGCGCTGTTCGTGTTCAAGATCGGCAAGCTGGTGTATCTGTACCGTACCCGCGTCGGCGCCACCACCGTGCAGACCCTGGCCGCGGCCCTGGCGGGCCTGGCACTCACCCACACCATCGGCCTGGCCATACTCACCGGCTTCTTCGTGCGCAGCAAACCCTTCTTCCGCACTCCGAAGCAGGCACACAAGCAGGCCCTGCTGCAGGCGCTGGGCGCGGCGCGCGAGGAGACGCTGATGTGCATCGCGTTGTGGCTGGCCGCCGGGTCCATCATCTATCGCTTCGGTACCGAGACGCTGGACCTGCTGATGTGGGCGGTGATGCTGCTGTTGCAATCGGTGCCGTATGCCGCCGCGCTGCTCGTGTCGATCATCAGCGCCTTCCCCAGGCTGTCCGCCGGTCGGATCGGTGAGACCCACAGCATGCAGCAGATGGCCCGCGCCGTGCTCGACCCGGCCGAGCCGGAGACCTGACGGTTCACGCGGTCTGCGGCTGCTGGCGTTTATGTATGAGTAAACCCCTTTTTGGCCACGGAAGCACACGGAAAAACACGGAAAAAATTCGTTCTATAAAGTCCGGAAACCAAGCTGCGACTGATGACCACGGGTGATAGTTCCTACGGTTTACATAAGCACCCGGGGCAAAATTCAAATCGATCCC
The DNA here is from genome assembly GCA_019911805.1 of Gammaproteobacteria bacterium. NCBI lineage: Bacteria > Pseudomonadati > Pseudomonadota > Gammaproteobacteria > Gammaproteobacteria bacterium. Next base: position 1,261 of record JAIOJV010000111.1, on the reverse strand, counting down.
CCTTCCACCGTTTCCGTGTCATTCCGTGTGCTTCCGTGGCCATTTCCCCAGGATATCGGCGTACGTAAGCGCCGGGCCGCGCCGTTGCGGGCGGCTCGCAGGCACAGGTTGGCTGCGGTCTTGGGTACCCGGGGTGTCTCAGGCCTGTGGATCCAGGACCAGCTTGCCCTGGACATGTCCCTCCTGGATGCGTGCATGCGCCTCGGCCGCCGCGCTCAGTGGCAACTGCGCGGCGACCTGCAGACTCAGCTCGCCGCTGTCGAGCAGTACCGCGCAGCGGTCCAGGATCTCGCCCTGGTGGGCGCGTGCCTGCGGCAGATCGTGCAGCATCGGCGTGAGCATGAGTACGAAACCGATGCACAGATTGCGGCTGCGTGCCGCCGTCCAGTCGATGTCGGCCCCCGGTTCCAGCAGTGTGACGACATCGCCGTAGTACGCGGCCGCCTCCAGGCTGCGGTGGAAGGTCTCGCCGCCGACGCAGTCGAGCACCACGTCCACGCCGCGGCCGTCGGTCCAGTCGTTCACCGCGGCCACGAAATCCTCCCGGCGATAATCGATCACCCGCTCGGCGCCGAGGCCGCGGACGAACTCGGCATTGCCCGCGGAACTGACGGTGGTGCACACCCGTGCACCGGTCCAGCGCGCCAACTGGATGGCGACATGGCCGACGCCACCGGCGCCGGCATGGATCAGCACTGTCTGATCCGCCTGCAGCCGGGCGCGGTCGAACAGTGCCTCCCAGGCGGTGATCAGCACCAGTGGCCCCGCGGCCGCGTGGCAGGCGTCGATACCGGCCGGCGCGCGCCGCGCCACCGCCGCCGGCACGACGCTGTATTCCGCGTAACTGCCGGGTTCGCGACCGAGGCCGCCGTGACAGTACCAGACGGCATCACCCACCTGCAGCCCGTGCACCTCCGTGCCGACCTCGACCACCTCGCCGGCACCGTCGCAGCCAAGGATGTGCGGCAGTGCATCGGGCACCAGCAGGCCATGTGCGCGCAGCTTGGTGTCGACGGGATTGACCCCGGCGGCCCGCAGCCGCACCTTGACCTGGTCCGGCGCCGTCAGCGCCGGCTCCGGCACGTCCGCGAACACCAGCACCTCCGGCCCGCCCACCGCCGTCATCAACATTGCCTTCATATCCTCACCTCCTCGTTCCTCGTTCCTCGTTCCTCGTTCCTCACGCCTCACGCCTCACGCCTCACGCCTCACTCACTCTAGCGCATCACCGCCTACACCCACCATAATAGCGGCCTGCCCC
>JAIOJV010000110.1 GCA_019911805.1 Gammaproteobacteria bacterium | reverse complement strand
GCGATCAGCTCAACCCCCGACCCCCGACCCCCGAATCCCGGTTGCTGAATCCTGTCAGGTACATGTCCCACAAGCGCCCGAGCCGCAGCTGGAGCCGCTATCGGCGGCCGGCGCACCGCCGCTGTCCTTCTCCGCAACGTTGCGCTTGCTGCCGGATTTGAAGTCGGTCTCGTACCAACCGCTGCCCGACAGGCGGAAAGCGGCGGCCGAAATCTGCTTTTGCAGCGATGGCTTGCCGCATTCCGGGCAGTCCGTCAGGGGCGGATCGCTGAGCCTCTGCAGGGACTCCAGTGCGTGGCCACAGCTGCCACAACGGTATTCGTAGATCGGCATGACGTTACCCTCGGATCGAAGTTGTGAGAAAGGGCGGGGCCCTTTGCTGATGCTGGCACGAAACATGCGGTCCAGGGGTGGGAAAGTCAAGGGTGCCCGGCAGAATCGCCATTCACCACGAAGGCGCACGACAGGACATGGGACAGAACTCCCGGCCGCAACGGTATGCCCCGTGTCTTTACCGTGGCCGCCGTGATCACCGGGAGCGGGCCGTGCCCGTATACCGCACTGCCCAGGCCTTTCCAGCGACGCGGATACCCCAGGTTGCAGGCGGGTTGTTTCCCCCGCAGCGGCGATTTTGTGAGAATGGGCGTTCCCGTCCGGATCACGAGCCATGCGCAGCTACTCCCACGCCACCGAAATGCCTGATGCAAAACCCAGTGATGTCAGGACGCTGCGCGCGCTCGCGCCGTTCCTGTGGCAATACCGCGGGCGGGTGGTGCTGGCCCTGGCCTTCCTGATCCTGTCCAAGGTCGCCAACGTCGGCATCCCGCTCGTCCTCAAGGACATCGTCGACAGCCTCGACAGCAAGGCCCACGTCGAACTGGTGTTGCCGCTGGCGCTGCTGCTCGGCTACGGCGCCCTGCGGCTCGGCAGTTCTTTGTTCAACGAGCTGCGCGACGCGGTGTTCTCCCGGGTACGCCACGGCGCCATGCGCACGGTGTCGGTGCGGGTGCTGGAGCATCTGCACCGGTTGTCGCTGCGCTACCATCTGGAGCGCAAGACCGGCGGCGTGTCGCGTGACATCGAACGTGGCACGCGCAGCGTCAGCTCCCTGCTCAATTACATGGTCTTCAGCATCCTGCCGACGCTGGTGGAGGTGCTCATGATCACCGGCATCCTGCTCGCCAAATACAGTATCTGGTTCGTCGTCGTGAGCTTCGGTTCGGTGGTGTTGTATATCGGCTTCACCTTCATGATCACCGAATGGCGCATGAAGTACCGCGTCACCATGAACAACATGGACTCACAGGGCAACACCCAGGCGGTGGACAGCCTGATCAATTACGAGACGGTCAAATACTTCGGCAACGAGGCCCACGAACTGGGGCGCTACGAGCACACCCTGCGCCAGTGGGAGGATGCGGCGGTCAAGAGCCAGACCTCGTTGTCGGCGCTGAACGTCGGCCAGTCGGGCATCATCGCCCTGGGCGTGACGGGTGTGATGGTCCTGGCGGCGCAGGGCGTGGTGAAGGGCGAGCTGACCATCGGCGACCTGGTACTGGTCAACGCCTTCCTGCTGCAGTTGTTCATCCCGCTCAATTTCCTCGGCGTGGTCTACAGCCAGCTCAAGCACGCCATCACCGACATGCGGCTGATGTTCGACATCCTGGAGAGACAGCCGGAGATCGTCGACCGGCCGGACGCGGTGCCGCTGGAGGTTGGCAGCGGTACGGTGCACTTCGACCACGTCAGCTTCGCCTACGACCCCGAGCGGCCGATCCTGCACGGTGTCACGTTCACCATCCCCGCCGGCCACAAGGTCGCCGTGGTCGGCCCCAGCGGCGCCGGCAAGTCCACCCTGGCGCGGCTGCTGCTGCGCTTCTACGATGTCAGCGACGGGCATATCGCGATCAACGGCCAGGACATCCGCGGCGTCACCCAGGACAGCCTGCGCGCCGCCATCGGCATCGTCCCGCAAGACACGGTGCTGTTCAACGACACGCTCTACTACAATATCGCCTACGCGCGCCCCGGCGCCTCCCGTGCCGCGGTCGAGCAGGCGGCGCGGCTGGCCAACATCCACGCTTTCATCGCCGACCTGCCCAGGGGCTACGACACCGTCGTCGGCGAGCGTGGGTTGAAGCTCTCCGGCGGCGAGAAGCAGCGCGTCGCCATCGCCCGTGCCATCCTCAAAAACCCGCGTATCCTGATCTTCGACGAGGCGACCTCCAGTCTGGATACGCATTCGGAGCAGGTCATCCTCGATGCGCTGGGCGCGGTCGCCGCCAACCACACCACCCTGGTCATCGCCCATCGCCTGTCGACCGTCATCGATGCCGACACCCTCCTGGTGATGGACCAGGGCCGCATCGTCGAGCGCGGCAGCCATCAGGCGCTGCTCGCGAAAGACGGTATCTACAGCCGGCTGTGGGCCCTGCAACAAGAGGAGCGCGCGGCCGAAGACGATACGGAGCTGGAGGTCTTGGGGACGTAGCGTCGGCCACGGAACAAAACGGTTTTCAACACGCAGGTGCCGAAGGGAAAACCAGGGACAATGGCCACGGAAACACACGGAAGTACACGGAATGTAAACTCCGTTATGTCGACCTCTTCCGTGCCTGTCCGTGCGTTCTCGTGGCAGATTTTCGGCGTACCCCGTGGCTGTGAGGGACCGGTCGTGTAGGGTGCGTCGGCGCCAGCGACGCACCATGGCGTGGAACCTGGTGCGTCAGGCTGCGCCTCGACGCACCCTACCGGTCTGCTGAGTGGGATCCTGCGGATAGCTTCATTGCGTTTTCAACAATGGATTTTTTCCGTGTTATTCCGTGTGTTTCCGTGGCCAAAAAAAGGGTTTGCCCGTGTTGGTCCGCAGATTCCGTGGCCAGGAATATTTTCTTGAAATCTTCCTTCGCGTCGGGCGCTGCTGCGGTCAGCCGGGATCTTCACCGCGCTGGCGGCGCAGCAGTTCCGTTTCGCGGGCCATGATATGGCTGACCAGCAGATCACGGTCAGATTCGCGGATGTGCTGGTATTCCACCGCCACCTGCCAGGGCAGATCCATGGGACCCGCGCTGTCGCGTTCGCAGCGGGTCACCAGCGACACCGTCAGGATGCCGATCATGTTCGGGTAGAGCACCAGCCGGGTCTCCAGCAGCGCACCGGGCGCGAATTCACGCGCTGAGGGGAAGACCACGCCACCGGCGCTGAGCGTGACATCGAGCTGCGGAAAATCGCCCGCCGCGATCTCTTCCAGTACAAACAGCCGGGCGAGATGATTGAGCTTGGCATCCAGCGCTTTCATATAACGGGCAGCGTCCGGCGAGTCGGCCGCGACCCCATGTAACAGACGGGCAGTGGCACGGGAATTCACGGCAAAGTTGACCGCCACCGTGAAGCGGTCCGGTACGCGATCGGTGATGCGTTCGACGACGGCATCGACCCCACTGGCGTCGATCGGCCGCACCTTGAGCAGTACCTGATCGGCGATCCGGAAATACTCACGCCGTTCCGCCGCCCCTGCCTTATCGTCGTCCTCGATCACACCTGCCTCCTGTCGTCTCAGTACGCCTCCGATCTTCCGCCGGAACCGTATCGATTGCCACCGGGGCCCGCGCCAGCGCCAGACTCCCCCAGACTCCCCCGGACTCCCCGCGGGCGACGGACTGGCGGTACAATGCCGGCAGCGCCTCATGCCATGAGCCCGATGCCACCCCAGAACCCATTACTACGTCAACCCATTGATATCTTAAATCCAGCAATATCCATACCGAATCCTTACCCAGGCAGCCGCGGCGGGTATTCACCCGCTGAGCAGTACTGAAAACGTCGGTATGACGATCCTGCACATGGCCGTGCACTGCCGTGTGCTTCCATGGCAACTACCGCGCTCAGCTTGAATGTCCCGAGGAGACCCCGGACCCATGCCCTTCTCCCCTCTGCGTCTGCTGGTCATGGTCCTGATCTTCGGGCTGCTGCTGACCTTCGTGCAGATCGGGTTGCTGACCATCGCCTTTGCAAAGCTCGGCCTGTCGCCGGAGTCGGCAGTGACGCTGCTGCTGTGCGCGCTGTTCGGCAGCCTGATCAATCTGCCGGTGATGCGCATCCAGGCCGAGGCACCCGCAGACGACGCACCGCCGCCCTGGCCGGGCCTGCTGCGCGGTCCGGTGCAGCCGTTTACCGGAACCACGCTGATCGCAGTCAATGTCGGCGGCTGCATTATCCCGGTGCTGTTCTCGCTGCACCTCATGTACCAGATCGAGCTGCCGCCGGCGGAGGTCCTGCTCGCAGTCGCCGCCGTCACCGGCATGGCCTATGGCTTCAGCCGGCCCATACCGCGGCTCGGGGTCGTCATGCCGATGTTCATCGCCCCCCTCACCGCGGCGCTCGCGGCCGTGCTCATCAATGTCGAACACGGCGCCGCGCTCGCCTATATCAGCGGCACACTGGGCGTCCTCATCGGTGCCGATCTGCTGCGTCTGCCCGACATCCGTAAACTGGGTGCGCCCATCGCCTCGCTCGGCGGGGCCGGCACCTTCGACGGCATCTTCATCACCGGTATCGTCGCGGCCCTGCTGGCCTGACGGCGCCCCTGCCCCCGGATCACCCCATGACGGACGCACCGAAGGCCATCCTCATCACCGGCTGCTCCAGCGGCATTGGGCATTGCGCGGCCCACGGCCTCAAGGCGCGTGGCTACCGGGTGTTCGCCACGGCGCGGCGACCGGAGGATGTCGAACGGCTCCGGGCCGAGGGGCTGGAGAGCCTGCCACTCGACCTGGACGACTCGGCGTCCATCGAAGCGGCGCTGGAGCAGGTCCTGGAGCGGACCGCGGGACGGCTCTACGGGCTGTTCAATAACGGCGGCTACGGCCAGCCCGGTGCGGTGGAGGATCTGTCACGCGACGCCCTCCGTGCCCAGTTCGAGACCAACGTGTTCGGCAGCATCGAACTGACCAACCGGGTCATACCCGTCATGCGGGCCCAGGGGGCCGGGCGCATCATTCAGAACAGCTCGCTGCTGGGTCTGGTGGCCCTGCCCTATCGCGGCGCCTACAACGCCAGCAAATACGCCCTGGAGGGCTTCTACGATACCCTGCGGCTGGAACTCCATGGCAGCGGCGTGCAGGTGGCGCTGCTCGAGCCCGGCCCGATCAGCAGCCGCTTTCGCGCCAATGCCCACGCCATGTACCGGCGCCACATCGACGCCGATGGCAGTGTGCACCGGGACACCTACCGGGCCATGGAACGGCGCCTGACCCGGCCCGGACCGGCCGCCCCCTTCACGCTGGGGCCGGAGGCGGTGCTGACAAAACTGCTGCATGCGCTGGAGAGCCCGCGGGCCCGGCCGCGCTACCCGGTCACGCTGCCGACCTGGCTCTTTGCCGGTGCCCGGCGGGTATTGCCGGTGCGGGCGCTGGATTGGGTGCTGCGGCGGATCTCGCGGGGCGAGAACCGCTGACCCGATACCCACGGATGGTCGCGGAAGCACCCGGCGCGAAGGAGGATTTCAAGAAAACCCTCCTGGCCACGGAAACACACGGAACAATACGGAAAAAATCCATTGTTGAAAACGCAATGAAGCCGTCCGCAAGATCCTCTCAGCAGACCGGTAGGGTGCGTCGAGGCGTAGCCTGACGCACCAGGTTCCACGCCACGGTGCGTCGCTGGTGCCGACGCACCCTACACGACCGGTCCCGCACAGGCGCGGGGTACGCCGAAAATCTGCCACAGGAACGTACGGCCAGGCACGGAAGATGTCGATATAACGGGGTTTACATTCCGTGTACTTCCGTGTGTTTCCGTGGCCAAAAAAAGGTTTTGTCCGTGTTGGCCCGCAGCTTTCGTGGCCAGAAAGGGTTTACATCGGCGGGGCTGCGGACCGACCAGGCGGGACGCACAAAAAACCCCGCGTCACCTGCAGGGCAGGGGCGGGGTTAACCTGAGTAACGCCGCGGCTCGCGCCACGACCAGGTCCAAGGAGACATAACCACGATCAATTGCCACGCTCTGCTCAAACGAGGCAGGTTGCAGTCTCGACCCGTGGACGGACCGGTCGCCTTGATTCAGGTCAAGACGCCCGGCGTCGGGCGGTCCCAAAAAGAAACCCCGCGCGAGCGGGGCAAACCTGAATCGTAAGCGAGGCCCGCTAACATCATCAGGTGGAGGAGTCGTACTACTGCGTCACATTTCTGAACATCCGACCTTACTCTTTAAGTAGTCCACAGCCGCACACAAATCAAGCTTGAACCAAATTTGGCAGCTTACCGCGCCGTTCGGGCCGGCGCCGGGACATGCCCTCCGGTTCAGGACGCCTGCCGCACACCACGGCGGAAACTCAAACCGTCCCCATCGAGGTCGACCTCGATGACGTCCCCCGGCCCGAACTGGCCCGACAGGATCGCCTGCGCCAGCGGGTTCTCCAACTGCTGCTGGATGGCACGCTTCAAGGGCCGCGCACCGTACACCGGATCGAATCCGGCCTCGCCGAGCCGGTCCAGGGCCCCCTCGGACACGGTGATGTCCATGTCGCGGTCCAGCAGACGCTGGCGCAGATAGCTGATCTGGATGGTGCTGATGGCACGGATCTGCGTGCGGTCCAGCGGATGGAACACCACCGCCTCGTCGATGCGGTTGATGAACTCGGGCCGGAAGTGCGAACCGACCACCTCCATCACCGCCGCCTTCATGCGGCCGTAGTTCTCCTCGCCTACCAGCTCCTGGATCAGCTGCGACCCCAGGTTCGAGGTCATGACGATCACGGTATTACGGAAATCCACGGTACGACCCTGGCCGTCAGTCAGGCGCCCGTCGTCGAGCACCTGCAACAGCACGTTGAACACGTCCGGGTGCGCCTTCTCGACCTCGTCGAGCAGGATCACCGAATAGGGCTTGCGGCGCACCGCCTCGGTCAGATAGCCACCCTCTTCGTAGCCGACATAGCCGGGCGGCGCGCCGATCAGCCGGGCCACGGAGTGCTTCTCCATGAACTCCGACATATCGATGCGCACCATCGCCTCTTCGGTGTCGAACAGGAACGCCGCCAGCGCCTTGGTCAGCTCGGTCTTACCGACGCCGGTCGGACCCAGAAACAGGAACGAACCACTGGGACGGTTGGGATCGGACAGACCGGCACGGGCGCGGCGGATGGCATCGGAGACGGCCTTGACCGCCTCGGCCTGGCCGACCACGCGCTTGCCCAGCGCCTCTTCCATGCGCAGCAGTTTGTCGCGCTCACCCTCGAGCATCTTGGAGACCGGGATGCCGGTCCACTTGGATACGACCTCGGCGATCTCCTCGTCGGTGACCTTGTTGCGCAGCAGTTTCATTTCGTGCATCTCGGCCTGGGCCGCCATCTCGAGCTGTTTCTCCAGTTCCGGGAGACGACCGTACTGCAGTTCGGACATGCGCGCGAGATCGCCGGCGCGGCGCGCCGTCTCCAGTTCCAGGCGCGCACGCTCCAGCTCTTCCTTGATGTGCGTGGTGCCGGCCAGCGCGGCCTTCTCAGCCTTCCAGATCTCGTCCAGATCGGAGAACTCGCGCTCGAGTTTCTGGATCTCGTCTTCAAGGATATCGAGGCGCTTCCGGGAGGCCTCGTCGGATTCCTTCTTCAAGGCCTCACGCTCGATCTTCAGCTGGATCAACCGGCGCTCCAGACGGTCCATCTCCTCGGGCTTGGAATCGATCTCCATACGGATGCGCGAGGCGGCCTCGTCGACCAGATCGATGGCCTTGTCGGGCAGCTGGCGGTCGGTGATGTAGCGGTGTGACAGCGTCGCCGCGGCGACGATCGCCGGGTCGGTGATTTCGACGCCGTGATGCACCTCGTAGCGCTCCTTCAGGCCACGCAGGATGGCGACGGTGTCCTCGACGCTGGGCTGGTCGACCAGCACCCTCTGGAAACGCCGCTCCAGTGCGGCGTCCTTCTCAATGTACTTGCGATATTCGTCCAGGGTGGTCGCACCGATGCAGTGCAGTTCGCCGCGCGCCAGCGCGGGCTTGAGCATGTTGCCGGCATCCATGGATCCCTCGGCCTTGCCGGCGCCGACCACGGTGTGCAGCTCGTCGATGAACAGGATGACCTGGCCTTCCTGCTTGGCGAGGTCGTTGAGCACCGCCTTCAGGCGCTCCTCGAACTCACCACGGAACTTGGCGCCGGCGATCAGCGCGCCCATGTCGAGGCTGAGCAGGCGCCGGCCCTTGAGGCCCTCGGGCACCTCGCCATTGATGATGCGCTGGGCGAGCCCCTCGGCGATGGCGGTCTTACCCACACCGGGCTCGCCGATCAGCACCGGGTTGTTCTTGGTGCGCCGCTGCAGCACCTGAATGGAGCGGCGGATCTCGTCGTCGCGGCCGATCACCGGGTCGAGCTTGCCCTGTTCGGCCAGCTCGGTGAGATCGACGGTGTACTTTTCCAGTGCCTGGCGTTGTTCCTCGGCGCCCGGATCATCCACCTTCTGGCCACCACGCAGTTTTTCAATGGACTGTTCGAGCAGACCCTTGGTCGCGCCCGCCTTGCGCAACGCCTCGCCCGCCGGGCCCTGGTCCTCCAGGACGGCGAGCACGAACAGTTCCGAGGAGATGTACTGGTCCTTGCGCTGCTGGGCGAGCTTGTCGGTGATGTTCAGCAGACGGCTGAGATCGTTGGAGATGTGCACATCGCCACCGACACCGTGCACCTGCGGGAGCTTCTCCAGCGCCTCGCCCAGCTGCGAGCGCAGCAGATTCACATTCACGCCGGCCTGCGACAGCAGATGCCGCACGCTGCCGCCCTGCTGATCGAGCAGCGCGACGAACACGTGCGCCGGCTCGATGAACTGATGGTCGCGGCCCACCGCCAGGCTCTGGGCGTCGGCAAGTGCCATCTGGAATTTACTGGTCAGTTTGTCCATACGCATGGATCACAAGCTCCCCGAAAACAGATTCAGTACGGATTCATCAGGATTACCGGACAGATGGGGGGG